>JACOMT010000200.1:2353-6061 GCA_014623385.1 Paracoccaceae bacterium | reverse complement strand
CCGGTCAGAAGATCATCGTGGATACCGTGCGAAAATGGCAACGGGTCGTCGCATCGGGCACAGGTGCAAAGAGGTCGGGGCCGCAAAACAGCATGAAATCCAACCGCAGTTGAGGGCGCGCGCCAGCTTCGGGATGCCACTGCCCAATCAGCGGATCATAACCCTGAGGCCCGATCCCGGAGTGCCCAACCCGCGCTTGTGCGTCGGCGAACACAACCTCCAGTCCACTGGTGCGTCAATCCTGGTTAGAACGTCGTTTGCGCCGATCCGAACCGCGTTCGACACGAACCGCGCAAAAACAGGTACCTCAAACCACCCCTGAACGCCTTCCAGGCGCATACCGGGTTGATGGTTTGTCCGCAATCCGCCAATTATGCAGAGGTCTTTAATATATGAATTTCCCATAAGGAAACCGGGACAGCTGCCCAACGACGGTTGACGGTCTCCGTGCTGCGGCGTACACGTAATGCATCGAACGATATGGCAATTTGTTACCGGATTACAGGCCACGCCAAACATGCTACTAAGCTGCCAAAAGGTCAGGACGAACAGCCCCCTTCGCTTGACCCCGTCCGGGGCTTTTTGAGGCACCGGGATGGCCTGGCAGGAAAACGACAATGACCAAAACCTGGAAACCGCGCACCGCCGCCGTGCATGGCGGCAGCCGCCGCAGCCAATATGGCGAGCTGAGCGAGGCTATTTTTCTGACCCAGGGCTTTGTCTATGACAGCGCCGAAGCCGCCGAGGCCCGATTTTTGCACGCGGGCGAGGATGAATTCATCTACGCCCGCTATGCCAACCCGACTGTTCGGATGTTCGAGGAACGGATGGCCCGGCTCGAAGGGGCCGAAGACGCCTTTGCCACGGCTAGCGGCATGGCCGCGGCCAGTGGCGCGCTGAGCGCGATGCTGAAAGCGGGCGATCACGTTGTGTCGTCCCGCGCGTTGTTTGGATCATGTCTGTACGTTCTGGAAGAGGTACTGACCCGGTTCGGGGTCGAGGTCACATTTGTCGATGGTACCGACCTAGACCAATGGCGAGCGGCGCTCCGGCCCGATACCCGCGCCGTGTTTTTCGAATCCGTGTCCAACCCGAGGCTCGAGGTTGTCGATATCGCGGCAGTGTCCGAGTACGCTCATGCGGTGGGTGCCACAGTTCTGGTCGACAACGTATTTGTGACGCCGGTTTTTTCGCGCGTGATCGAACAGGGCGCGGATGTGGTGATTTACTCAACCACCAAGCATGTGGATGGGCAGGGGCGCGCCCTGGGCGGTGTGATCCTGGGAACGCAGGCGTTCATTCGCAAAACGATTGAACCATATATGAAACATACCGGCGGCGCGATGAGTCCCTTTACCGCCTGGATTATGCTGAAAGGGCTGGAAACCCTGTCCCTGCGCGTCAACGCACAGTCGGATACGGCCACGCATCTGGCCGAGGCCCTGTCGGGTCATGCAGGGCTCCGCCATGTGATCTATCCCGGGCACAGAACACATCCGCAATATGATCTGGTGGCGCGGCAGACGGGCAAGGGAGGCACGGTTCTGTCCCTGGAACTGAACGGTGGACAAAAGGCCGCATTCAGCTTTCTGAATTCCCTTGAGATCATCAAAATCTCTAACAACCTGGGCGACGCGAAATCGATCATCACCCATCCCGCAACCACGACACATCAACGGTTGCCCGACGAGCAGAAACAGGTGCTGGGCATCACCCCGGGGCTGGTCCGCCTTTCCGTGGGGCTGGAGGATGCGGAGGACCTGCTTGCAGACATCAGAACAGCACTGGCACTAGCGTCCTGAGCATCGGACCCGTTGGCCCGATGCGTCAAGCTGGGGTGATCTGAATCCGGTCAACCAAACGTATCTTCAGTCTGAAGTGTTGGACATCATGGCCGGACACCCCTATATACATGGCCCTGTCGGAACGACACATAGGGACCTTTGCACCATGAACATACGTGACACAGGAATGAAACCTGCATCGGACCAGAAAGAGGTCCGGGACACGTTCAACGACGTGTTGCCGCAAAGGGCGCAAACCGCATCCCACAACGAAATAAACCCGTTGGACGCGGCGATGGCGCGATTGCTGTCTGGTGTGGCCGATGCAGATGACCCGCCCCTGTCGCGCGATTACCCAAGGGACTTTGTCGTCGACGACGCCTATAAGGCGTCGCTGCCGGATCTGCAAAACGGACCATCCAGCCTGATCTGTGGGTCGAAACGCCAAATTCAGCATGTGGGAATTTCAAATTTCCGCCTGCCGATGCGGTTTCATACTCGTGACAATGGTGATCTGACGCTTGAAACCTCTGTGACCGGCACTGTCAGTCTGGAGGCGGGCAAAAAGGGCATCAATATGTCCCGGATCATGCGGTCATTTTACAAACACGCGGAACGCACATTCAGCCTTGCAGTGGTCGCGGCAGCACTGGATGACTATAAATCCGATTTAGAAAGCTTTGATGCCCGTATCCAGATGCGGTTTTCCTTTCCAATGCAAGTGACCAGCTTGCGATCCGGTCTTTTCGGATACCAATACTATGATTTCGCACTGGAACTAGTCGAACAGGACGAGGTTCAGCAAAAAATCATGCATATGGATTATGTCTATTCTTCGACCTGTCCCTGTTCAATGGAACTGAGCGAACATGCACGCAAAACACGCGGTCAGCAGGCCACGCCCCATGCCCAGCGCTCCGTCGCGCGTATTTCGGTGGAAATTGACGACAGTGCAGACTGTTTTTGGTTTGAGGATCTGATCGATGCCTGCCGTCAGGCCGTGCCAACCGAAACACAAGTCATGGTCAAACGCGAAGACGAGCAAGCCTTTGCCGAACTGAATGCCGCCAATCCGATCTTTGTCGAGGATGCTGCCCGCCTGTTTTGCGAGCAATTGCAGGCCGATGCGCGAATCGGCGATTTTCGGGTCATCACCAGCCATCAGGAAAGCCTGCACAGCCATGACGCGGTCAGTATCCTGACAGAAGGCGAAACATTTGCCGCACAAAGCCTTGATCCAAAACTGTTCAACACGCTCTTCCACGTCGGTTAATTGCCCCTGACCCACAGGGCGCACAGGGGGTACACGGGGCTCCCTAGCCAGGCGCGGTAAAAGGAAATTTACACCGCATTGCAGCATTAAAAGCAGGGTTACAGTCGGCACAGCTCGACACCCTAAAGGAATATACTGAGACCGCCCCACACAAGCACAAGGCCAAAATCCCCGCTGTTGCCCACGATGCTATCATCGAATCCGCAGGCAATGGGCCGGGGAGTGTCAGGTATGACCTGATTGCCCAATCGATGCAGGTCAAGCGTCTGTTTTTGCTGGGCGGTGAGGAACCGATTGCTAATGATGCATGCTGGGACATGGTGCTGGAACATGCACCTGTTGGGGAAACAGGCCATGGCCACAGCCCTCGATGACACCACCATCACACATCTGGATGGCTACCCATGTACCTGATCCCACGCACAACACCGTTCAAGGCAATCATCACCGGCTGTTTCAGCCCCATTCCGCCGCGTGCTTCCTGAACACTTCAGGTAGAGACACAAAACCACGACAAAACACTATTCCAAAATCCTTGAAAAAAGATCTCTGCGTGAGCGCATGATGTTCGGCGGAAGCTTTGATCGGGCTATTCTGTCCGGTCCGCTGGCCTCACATCGGACAAAGCAGTTTTGGTGGTCTGGTTTTATG
>JACOMT010000200.1:0-2302 GCA_014623385.1 Paracoccaceae bacterium | reverse complement strand
GGTTGGAGATCAGCCTGCCCCCGCGTGTTCCCCGGGCACGCAGGGGTCGATGACGGGCGGCCATTCGCATGATCCGGTCACGGTGGCGACCGCGCAAAGCGTCCCGGTTGACAGGTGTGGGGTATGGACCCTGTCGATGAAACTTTCCTCGTTTCGGGCCTCATCCAAGCGAGCAAAGCCGTTGGACGTCACCTTCGTAACCCGGCGTACGCTTCGAGCCGTTCCTGACCCACCGCGCTTGCGTGCACGTCTGGATCGTCAGGCAGATTGTCGGGGCCACCGCTTCGGCCCGGTCTTGCGGCACGTCAATATGGCTGCCGGGGTGGGGCGGCACTTTGCACCAGTATGGCATCGATGATCGCCGCTTCAGCCCGTGATCCCCGATTTGCGGCGTACAGGCCAGAGGATCATCGTGGGTTGCGAAAACGGCAATGGGTTTCCTCATTCGGGGACAGGTGCAAAGAGGCCGAGGGCGCAAAATAGCATGAAACCCAACGGCAGTTGAGGGCGCGCGCTTTAGGCTTCGGGGTGCCACTGCCCGATCAGCAGATACTTGAAGCGGACCAGCGGATCAATACCCCTGAGGCCCGATCCCGGTACGCCCCGACCCGCGCGATTCAGGATCGGCAAAGACCACCGCCAGTCCAACCGCCATTCCACTGGTGCGTCAATCCCGGTCAGAACGTCGTCTGCACCGATCCGATCCGCGTTCGACACAAATCGCGCAAAAACATAGTGCATCAAACCACCCCTGAACGCCTCCCAACAGCATACTAGGTTAATGGTTTGTCCACAATCCGCCAGTTATGCAGAGGGCTTATTAAAACCACAGAGTGGAAACCACATTCGGTGCGTGACCATCTATCCAATCTGCGTGAAAAACAAGGGTTGGGCATCCAGCCCGGCTTTGCCGAGGACGGTACGCGCAGTTATCGAATAATAAATTAAGAGTGGCGTTTAACGTCAATAATACCAACATCATATCCCAATGGCAATAGGATATCTTGAATGACCTTCTTTTGGCTTGGTCTGATTTTATCACGAGGCGCTTTAACTTCTCTAAAAATAATTTGTTCGCTACCTGGCTTCCATAAGGTTAAATCAGGCCAACCTTTGCGATATTCGTAAGGGTCTTTAGCAAAAATCTCCGCTATTCTTGCCAGCCTCTCATTACCGATATGTAGATAGAATTCTACCATAATTTGCGGTTGTAGATCAGGAAAAATATCTCTTACATTACTACCAGAAATAGAATTATCAAACATAATTTCAATATTTTTTGAAAATTGAGCAATATTCGATGATCGAATATTTTCAATTAAATCATCATATTCATATTCGTCAAATGTTACATCTTTATTCCTTAGTTCATAATTAATATAATATAGTGCCTCAATATAAACCATTTTATCTCTTTTTAGTAATGGCTTGAAAGAAGCTGCTTTTATGGAATTAAGAATCAGTCCTCCTTCAGATGGATACCCAGCCCAACCATCGTCATGAAAAATTTGCAAGACAGCCGCCTCAACTTTCATAGTATCGCATGTATTAGATACCTTCCATCGTTTATCTTTATTAGAATAAATCAGTCGCATTTCTTGATGTTGAATGCCGAGTTGTTCTGCTGCCTTAATATTTGTCATATTTCCTAAGACCTCTGCGTGAGCGCGTGATGTTCGGGCGGAAGCGTCGATTTGGCCATACAGCATGAAATCCAACCGCAGTTGAGGGTACCCGCACCAGCTTCGGGGTGCCACTGCCCGATCAGCGGACCAGGTGGATCTTAAAACCCCGATCATACCCCTGAGGCCCGATCCCGGAACACCCCAACGCACGCTTGCATGTCGGCGAACACCACCGCCAACCCATGAGTGCGCCAATCCTGGTGAGAACGTCATCTGTGCCGATCCGAGAACCGCGTTCTACACGAAACGCGCCAAAGCAGGCCCATACAAACCACCCCCTGAATGCCTTCCAAGAGCATACCCGGTTGATGGTTTGTCCGCAATCCTCTAAATTATGCAGAGTTCTTTGAAATTTCGGCGGCTTATATGCGGATAGCAGAGCGGGCCCTGATTAGCCACATCAAGCTTATGCAGGTCATGGGCCAAACCGTGACGGGAATCCCAAAGGTTCAGATGCGCATGATTAATGCCGTGGTTTCCATGCACCGGACCATAAACGCACCGGAACCGCCCGGTCCCTCGGCAATCGCTGCTCCGAAACCGGTGGCACAAAAAACACCCATCAAACCGGCCACACGGACCCGCAAACCAACCGCTACGGCGGAAAACCCTGCAAT
>JACOMT010000199.1 GCA_014623385.1 Paracoccaceae bacterium | reverse complement strand
AGGTTCTTGAATCGCAGCGGTGCGTCGCTGACGGCCAGACAGATGCAATCCTCATCGATATGGGCGATGGGCGTGTGGTGCATGTCTTCGTCCGCGATTTCCACGTCGCCCCGGGCAAACCGGTTGTGTTCGTCGGAAAACGCCCCTTGCAGCACCATGGTCATTTCTACACCGTTGTGGCCGTGACTTGGCATTGCCGTGCCTGCCGGGATGTGCAACAGTCGTGCCGTCGCATCAGGTGATGTTTCCAGAATCGCCTGTTTGACGCCCATGCCAACAGGACGCCAGTTCACGTCATGTAAACCGCCTCCGATATAGTCCTGCAATGGACCAGGCAGAACCGGGTCGGCCCCGCGTACGGGGTGCGCATCGGGTACCGGCCCCCCCGCGATTAATGCCAGTGTCTGTTCCAAACAGTCGGGGGCCAGAACGCTTGCGGTACCCGCTTGTTGTTTGTCCAGTACCGCCCCGCCCAGCATGTCAAATGTTTCAGCCTGGGCGCGACAGTCGTCGCAGACCGAGATATGCGTGGCGACCATCAGGTTAAAGGCCTCTGGCAGCGTGCCCGCCGAGTAAGCCATCAGAATTTTGTTCGACAGATGATGCCGTATGGTGTCTGTCATTTTTAACTTTACTCCATTGCGTGACGCAGCCGTTTCAGCGCCAACCTAATCCTCGATTTTATTGTGCCCAGCGGTAGGCCGGTCTGTGCAGCAATTTCGCTATGGCTCAGGTCCCCAAAATAGGCCCGCTCGATAAGTTCCTTTTGTGCAACCGGCAAACCCCCAAGGGCCTTGCTCAGCTGTTCTCCCTCTTGCTGTAGGGCCAGGGCATCGGCCTGGTCCGGTGCTGCCTCGGGGCCCCAGGGCAAAGCCTCGGGCTCGGGGCGTTTTTGTTTCCGCAACACATCAATTTTGCGGTTTCTGGTAATCGTAAAGATCCACGTCGCCAATGAGGCACGGGCGGGGTCGAACATGTGCGCCTTGTGCCATAGGGTGGCCATCACCTCCTGGGTACACTCCTCCGCCAGGGTCGCATCCGCCCCTGACTTCATCAGGAATGCCTTGATCCGGGGGGCAAAGTGTCGGAACAGTTCAGCAAAGGCCGCCTGGTCCCGATGATCCCGTACGCGCACCAAATGGTCTACCCATGCATTGCACAGGTTGTGTTCACCCTGTTTTTTATTTTCGTTCTTTTTACCACCGCGTCCGCATGTAAAGATTTCTTTCTCCTCGAACAATTTTTCCGCGCTTCCAAATCTCTCCATGAATTTTTCCCCGATCCTCCCCGGTTCGCTGCTTTTCTGTGTCGCTGCACGTCGCGCACATGACATAGCTGGGTCCACCTGATGATGATTTTATATCTGAGAGCGGCGCAAATACATAATATTCCATTATACGCGCCGCATGCGGCATTGGATCACCCGGACAACAATCTCTTTTGCATCCGCCTTTTGCATCCAATGGGCGTTTGTGCGCGTATCACGGGGCAGGCGCGAATTAGGGGCGGGTCCGGATGCCATTTGAAACGGGTGTGATTGAGCGCAGGAAAATCGCGGTCATTGGTGCAGGGATTTCCGGTATGAGCGCGGCCCATCTGTTGGCCGATCTCCATGACGTCACGTTGTTCGAGGCGGAAAAACGGCTGGGCGGCCATGCGCGAACCGTGATGGCCGGAAAGAACGGGAACCAGCCGGTCGATACCGGGTTCATCGTATTCAACCACGTGAACTATCCCTATCTGTCGGCACTGTTTCATGTGCTGGGGGTCGAGGTGACGGCATCCCGGATGAGCTTTGGCGTGTCGATTGACGGCGGGCGGCTTGAATATGCGTTTACCACCATCGACAGCCTGTTTGCCCAACGCAAAAACGCCCTGTCGCCCGGGTTCCTGCGAATGATCCGGGACCTGTTTTGGTTTTTCAAACATGGGCTGGCGACAGTTAAACGGGATCCGTCGCTAACCGTCGGTCAATTGCTAGAGGTCCTGGGCACCGGTCGGTGGTTCCGCGATTACTACTTGTTGCCGTTTTCCGGGGCGATTTGGTCGACGCCAACGAACAAAATCCTGGATTTTCCGGCCTATGCAATGCTACGTTTTTTTGAAAATCACCATCTCCTGGCCCCCAGGGGCCAGCATCAATGGTACACGGTCAGGGGCGGGTCAATCAATTACGTACGGCGGCTGGAACAGGTGATGAGCAAACAAGGTATCCATCTGCGTCCAGGTGCCCCGGTACAATCGGTGCGCCGCAGTTTGACGGGGGTAGAGATATGCGCCCGGGGGGGGGGACAGGAACAGTTTGATGAGGTCGTTTTTGCCACCCATTCTGACGATAGCCTTGCCATACTGGCCGACCCAAGCCGGGATGAACAACGAATGCTGGGGGCGGTCCGATATCAGCCAAATAACGTGGTCCTGCACGCCGACCCGACGATGATGCCGAAACGGCGCAAGGTTTGGTCCAGCTGGGTCTACACCGAGGACCGTAATGCAATATCCGATGTGATCGATCTGACCTATTGGATGAACGCGCTACAGCCCATTCCCGACGATGATCCGCATTTTGTAACCCTGAACACCAAACGGACAATTCAGGAGGAGCTGATCTATGATCAGATAACCTTGCGCCATCCGGTCTATGACGTGCCCGCGCTGGAAGCGCAGCAAGAGATTGCGTACAGGAATGGGGACAACCGCACGTGGTTCTGCGGTGCCTGGGTGAAGAACGGTTTTCACGAGGACGGATTGTCCAGCGCGGTTGATGTGGTCGAAGGCATCCGCCGCGCCGCAGCCATGCCGACGGCCGCCGAATGACACGGTTCTGCGTCGAACATATCGCAGGCCAGACCTTTCACGGGCGCAAGGGTAGTATAAAAAACGCCTTTCGGTATTCGGTGGACTACGTGTTGCTGGACGCCGAGGGCCTGTTGTGTGGTCCGGGGCTCTTTTCGCGGAACGGGCGCAATGTCACGTCGGTCCGGGATATCGACCATGGCGGTGCACCGGGCCAGGGTCGGGGGTCAGCCTGGGTTCGGCATGTGATGGGCGACCGTAATCTGCCGCAACCGGATCGCATCCTGTTGCTGACGCAGCCCCGGTTCTGGGGTCATGTGTTCAATCCAGTCAGTTTCTGGCTATGCTATCGCAACGAAGCGCTGGCGGCCGTGATTGCCGAAGTCACGAACACCTTTGGCGAACGCCATTCCTATCTGTGTCATCACCCCAATCTGGTGCCGATCCGGTCAGACGATACGCTGAGCGCGACCAAGATATTTTATGTGTCACCGTTTCAGCCGGTATCGGGTGTCTACACATTCCGTTTTGATATCTGCGAAGATCGCATCAGCATCCGCATTGATTATACGCAACAAGACGGCGGTCTGGTCGCCACGCTGATCGGGAAACGCACAAGATTGACCAATCGGGCCATTCTGCGTGCCGCGTGGCATCGGCCCTTTGGTTCACGGCGGGTGTTGGGCCTGATCCATTGGCAGGCGCTGAAACTGTGGAGCAAAGGCGCGGTATATCGTGTGCGCCCGGATGCGCCGGGGAATGAGGTGTCCCGGGGATGACGCTTGCCGAGACGCATACCGGTTCAGTGCATCTGTCCGCCTTTGCGCTCTTTGCCGCGTTTTTGGCAGCGGCGGGGGTACCGATCTATATAAACGCGCCAAAATTTTATGTTGATACCTACGGGGTCAGCCTGGCCGCGCTCGGGGCGGTTATGTTCGGATTGCGCCTGTTGGACGTGGTTC
>JACOMT010000198.1 GCA_014623385.1 Paracoccaceae bacterium | reverse complement strand
TTTGCAGCCCCGACCTCTTTGCACCTGTGCCCGATGCGACGACCCATTGCCGTTTTCGCAACCTGTGATGATCTTCTGGCCAGGGGCTGCCGTCAGATCGGGGATAACGGGCCAAAGCGGCGATCATCGACGCCACACTTGTGGAAAGTGCCGCCCGCCCCGGCAGCCATATTGACGCGCCGCAAGACCGGGCCGGGAGTCCCGAGTTCGATATCATGGTCAAAGGGGCGAACGCGCGGGCGGGTATTGGCCGACAAGGCCTGTGCCAGCAAGGCCACCGGGATGCCCTGCGCGGTCGCCACCGTGACGGGATTATGCGAACGGCCGCCCGTCATCGACCCCTGCGGTCCTCAGAAAAACGCTTCAACCTGCACCGCGCCCGATATTTCGGGCTGGCCAAAACAAAACCCTCGACTGGTGCTAGTGGCATCCAAGCAGAACCTGCAGGGAGCCGCAAACAAGATCACCCTCAACGCGCAAACACCGGTAATCGCATACGCATAACCAGACCATCAAAACCGCTTTGCCCGATGTAAGGCCAGAATGGCCAAATCAAAGCTTACGCCGAACATCACGCTGTCACGCGTAGATATTTCAAATTAAACGCCGTATCGGGAAACTTCTATCGCCTGGAATGTCAAATTTGTTTACTTGGTAGGGTTTGACGTTGATTTCGGCGATGCGCCGGGCGCTGTAGATTACCTTGGCCGAGCTGCACGAGCACATGACGTTTTTTGCCAACTGAAAGCTTGATGGGCGATGCCAGCGCACCCGCATCTATCATCAGGCCAACATCGGTTAGCGGTGCATCGTCCAACCGTGCGCCGTTTCCGGCGATCAGACGTTTGACCTCTTTGCCGGACTTGGCCAGACCGGCTTTGATTATCAGCCGGGCAATGGATATACCATTGCCCAGCTCTGCAGGGCTGAGCGTCAGGGTTGGCAGGTCGTCGCCCACACCACCCTTTTCGAATACCTCGCGGGCCGTGGTTTCCGCTGCCGCGGCGGCTTCGGCCCCATGTAGCAAGGTGGTCGCCTCGTTAGCCAGCCGGATTTTGGCATCATTGATCCCGGACCCTGCCAAAGCACCGAGTCGATCACATTCGTCCAAGGGCAATTCCGTGAACATCTTCAGGAATTTTCCCACGTCCGCATCTGCCACGTTGCGCCACCATTGCCAGAACTCATACGGACTCATCATGTCTTCATTGAGCCAGACGGCACCGTCGGCGGATTTGCCCATCTTTTTGCCATCTGAACGGGTCACAAGCGGCGTGGTCAGGCCAAAGGCCTCGGAGCCCTGCACCCGGCGAATCAGATCCGCACCCGAGACTATATTGCCCCATTGGTCCGACCCGCCCATCTGTAGGATGCATCCGTAGCGGTGCCAAAGTTCCAGGAAATCATAGGCCTGCAGCAGCATATAATTAAACTCAATAAAGCTGAGCGCCTGTTCCCGTTCCAGCCGCGATCTTACCGATTCAAAAGACAGCAGACGGTTCACCGTGAAATGTTTGCCAATGTCACGCAGGAAATCAATATAGCGCAACCCATCAAGCCATTCGGCATTGTCTACAAGTGGCGAGTCTGTGGGCCCATCGCCATAAGTAATAAATCGCGAGAACACTTGACGGATGCCATGGGTATTTTCAGCGATCTGTTCGACCGTGAGTATCTTGCGCATCTCATCTTTGCCGGACGGATCCCCCACCTTGGTGGTCCCGCCGCCCATAAGGGTGACCGGCCGATGACCCGTGGTTTGCAGCCAGCGTAACAACATGATCTGCACCAGATTGCCGATGTGCAGACTGGTGGCGGTCAAATCAAAGCCGATGTATCCCGTCACCACCCCCTTATAAAGACGCTCGTCGAGCTCCTGAAAATTGGTGCAATCGGCTAGGAATCCACGCGAGACGATCTCGTACATGAATTCCGATTTGGGGTGGTAGGTCATGGCTTGCCTCGGTTTTATGGTGCGAGGCAGTGTATAGGCGACCCGAAGATAAAGGAAAAGGCCATGATAAATAAGGCCGAATTGGTAAGTGAACCGATACGCGCCCTGGGCGCGATGAGCGGGACGTCATTAGATGGCGTGGATGCGGCGCTGGTCGTCACAGACGGGGGCAATATTCTTGAATTTGGGGCGTCAGGGTATTGGGCCTATTCACCGGAAGAACAGGAAATTTTGCGTGACGCCTTGGGTCATTGGTCCGGGTCAAGGGTGGATGCGGCGGCCCGAGTTGTGGATGCGGCGCATGCGGGTCTGCTGGCCAGGTTTGATTGTGACCTTGTGGGGTTTCACGGCCAGACCTTGGTGCATGCACCTCGGGTGCGGGGGACGTTGCAGGTTGGCGATGGCCAGGTGCTAGCCGAACATTTGGGTGTACCGGTGGTCTGGGATTTTCGCGGCGACGATGTGGTACTCGGAGGCGAAGGTGCGCCGCTTGCCCCCTTTTATCACCATGCATGCGCGCGCTATGTCGGGGCAACCCGGCCATTGTGCTTTCTCAACCTCGGCGGTGTAGGCAACCTGACCTATATCGATCCGTCGGTTGCGACACCCGAGGCATCCGGGGCGCTGTTGGCCTTTGACACCGGCCCTGCAAATGCGCCGATCAATGATCTGATGCAGGTCCGCTTGGGCAAACCGATGGATCAAGGCGGTGCCGTTGCTGCGCAAGGAACTGTGGAAACCGGCGTGCTGGAATTGTTTCTGGCCGATGGGTACTTTTCCCGCTCGCCACCCAAGTCGCTGGACAGGAACCATTTTGGCGACATGACCGGTTTGGTGCGCGAATTGGGCAATGCGGATGCGGCGGCGACGCTGACAGCGATGTGCGCGGCGGGGGTGGCCCGGGGGATGGAGCATTGCCCAAGACCGCCGTCGCAAGTTCTGGTGACTGGTGGCGGGCGACACAATCCGGTGATGATGCAGATGTTGCGCGTGTCTCTGGATTGCCCTGTGGTACCAGTAGAATCGGTGGGGCTGGACGGCGATATGTTAGAGGCACAGGCCTTTGCCTATCTTGCGGTGCGCGTTCTGCGTGGCCTGCCAACCACGGCCCCGTCAACGACTGGTGTGCCCGCGGCTGTGGCGGGCGGGATCATCAGCCGTCCAATCGGCGGACACGGGTCCAGGATAAAGGCAACATAGCCGTCGGGTGTGGGTTTCAGATGCGACCGGATGCGGTTGTGCGGATCCGGCCGTTTGTGAAAGGGTCCCGCCGGGAACCCGTGATATTCCGCGTGACAGGGCGTATTCCACACCAGCCATCGGACCCAATCGGTTGGTATAGGTTCTGCGGGTATTTTTGAATACGGCGGCGTGACCATCAGGCTGACCGCCACGACAACATACAGCGATAGGATGATCTTCGCCTCGCCGACGGTGTTTGCGTGGGAGCAGCTCAAGGCACGCCGCTCCGGCCAATGGCGGCAATGGTTCACAGAGTTCTGGCAACGCCTTCCAATAGCCACAGCCGCTGAGATAGCCGAGATATCGGCTGTACTGTCCCCAGCTTTCTGGCCTACAGCCTTCCAACTCCGGGTTCCAGTACGGGTCTTTGGTGTACCGGTAACCGGAACCAAACAAGGTGCAGGGCAACGATCAGGAAGACCTCTGCATAATTTGGAGGCTTGCGGACAAACCATCAGCCTGGTATGCTATTGTAAGGCGTTCAGCGGTGGTTTGGATGCACCTGTTGTTGTGCGGTTCGTGTCGAACGCGAACCGGATCGGTGCAGATGATGTTCTGACCAGG
>JACOMT010000197.1 GCA_014623385.1 Paracoccaceae bacterium | reverse complement strand
ATCAACGTGCCATAGACGTCAAAGGTCAACGCCCTGAAATCGCTTAATTTCATGCCGGTTTCTTCCTTATCCTTGCTGGCGCAACCAGTCCATCACAGCAGGTCGTACAGACATCTCGCCCCGGTGGCGGACATCTGCGATGATCTTGCGCACCTCACCCAAATCAGAACGAACCAGCAAGTTTTTGACCGGGCCAATGGATGCAGACCGCATGGACAGGGTCCGGATCCCGATGGCGGCAAGGCATAGTGCCTCGACCGGGCGGCCCGCATCCTCACCGCAAAAGCTAAGCGGCGTATCAGAAATCGCACACCGTTCCACAATCCGTTCGATCAGGCCCAGAAAGCTGAGATTCAGCGTATCGTACCGGCGGCGCACCCGTTCGTTTTCGCGGTCAGCGGCAAAAAAGAACTGTTTCAGGTCATTGCCGCCTATGGACAAAAAACCGACATCGTCAAAGAATTTCTGTGGCGCAAAAGCCATGCTGGGGGTTTCCAGCATCGCGCCCACCTCAAGCGTTTCGGGCAGAACATGGCCCAGACGACGTTCGCGCGCGACGGTTTTTTCGACCTCGTCGCGGGCGGCTTTGTATTCTTCGAACTGGGCGATGAAGGGGAACATGATTGTCAACGGCCGACCATGCGCCCCCCGCAACAATGCCTGTAGCTGCATTCGCATTACACCGGGTTTGTCCAGCCCCACCCGGATCGCGCGCCATCCCAATGCAGGATTGGGCTCGTCCGTCGCTTTCATATATGGCAGCACCTTATCCGACCCGATATCCAGGGTTCGAAACACCACACGCTTGCCACCGGCAGCATCCAGCACACGCGCATAAAGTTGGGCCAATTCGGTCCGCCTGGGCATCTGATTCCGGATCAGAAACTGTAATTCGGTCCGGAACAATCCCACGCCTTCGGCACCCGATCCGTCCAACGATGGCAGATCCACCATTAATCCCGCATTCATATTCAGGCCAATTCGGTGACCATCTCGCGTGACTGTTGGTTTGTGACGAATTGAGGCATAGCGTTGCTGTGCCTGTGCCTGCATCGAGATTTTGTCGCGAAAGGATTTCGCGACCGTTTCATCGGGGCGCAAATGCACCAGCCCACCATCCCCATCCACCAGGATATGATCGCCGTTCAACGCCTCGGTCGTGATACGTTCAGCATGCACAACCAGCGGGATTGCCAGGGCCCGTGCGACAATCGCCGCATGGCTGCCGACAGACCCCTGTTCCAGTACAATCCCCTTGAGCTGTCGACCATATTCCAACAGGTCACCTGGACCGATGTTGCGGGCAATCAGGATAGGGTCGGCGGGCATTTCTGCCCCTGTATCGTCGCCCTGCCCGGTCAGAATCCGCAACAATCGGTTCGACAGGTTATCCAGATCGGCCAGCCGTTCCCGCAGGTATTGATCAGTCACCTGGCCCATCCGGGCCCAGGCGGCAGATTGCTCCTTTTCCACTGCGGCCTCGGCTGACAGGCCGCGGCCAATACCCTGTTCCATCCGCCGCATCCAGCCTTTGGAATTGGCAAACATTCGATAGGCTTCCAGAACCTGCAACTGTTCGTTGTCGCCGTTCTGGTTCATTTCCAGCATCTTGTCGACGCCGACGCGTAGTTGTTCGACGGCTTCGGTCAACCGGTTTATTTCCCGTTGCGGGTCGTCAGCAATCGGGTTTGCCACGACAACACGCGGTTCGTGCAACCAGACATGACCAGATGCGGTACCTTCCTGGGCGGTGGTCCCACGAATGACCATGGATTGCTGGTGCCGAGCGGACAGAGCCGCACCTTCGCCGACAAAGGCCCCAAGTTCCGTCATCTCGGCCAGAACCATCGCCACCACTTCCAGCGCATAGATCTCATCGGCCGAATAAGACCGTGCCTCTTTCGATTGCACCACCAACACACCCAGCATGTCGCCAAGCCGCTGGACCGGCACACCCAGGAAGGACGAATAAATCTCTTCCCCGGTCTCCGGCATATACCGAAACCCTTTGGTCGACGGCGCATCCGCAGTGTTGATGATCTTGCCCTTCCGTGCAACCCGCCCGACCAGGCCTTCGCCCAACCGCATCCGCGTCTGGTGCACTGCCTCGGGTTTCAACCCTTCGGTGGCGCAAAGCTCCAGCGTTTCTTCGTCGCGGAACAAATAGATAGAACAGACCTCGGTCCCCATACTGTCGACGATCAGATGGGTGATCAGGTCCAGCCGCGCCTGACCTGCCAGATCACTGGCCATGGCATCGCGCAGACGCCCCAGTAGCTTGCGGCTTTCCGTTTCTTTTAAAACTCTGGCCATTGCAGCACAAAGCTGTTCCCGCTAGCGGCCAGAGCAGATCAACGCATCAGGCCGATTTTTCCAACTCAAACGCATCATGCAGGGTCTGCACGGCGAGTTCCATGTATTTACGGTCGATCAGGACAGAAATTTTGATCTCGGACGTGGTGATGACCCTGATATTGATGCCCTCCTGGCTGAGCGCCTGGAACATTTTGGCCGCAACACCGGACTGGCTGCGCATGCCGATTCCAACCACAGACACCTTGGCAACATCGCTGTCGACGACCAATTCAGCAAAGTTCAGGATGCCCTTTTGCCTGGTGTCGGTCATTGTCTGTTCGGCGCGCATGACCTGATCGGTGGGACAAGAAAACGTCATGTCGGTGCGACCGTCTTCGGAAATGTTCTGAACGATCATATCCACGTTGACACCCGCATCGCTGAGCGCGGTAAAGATGGTGGCGGCGACCCCGGGGCGGTCAGCCACCGACAATACGGTCAGTTTCGCCTCATCCCGGGAATAAGCCACCCCATTGATGACATTGGATTCCATGATTGCCTCCTCGGCACATACCAGCGTGCCGGCCTTGTCAGATTGTTCTTCAAAACTGGAAAGCACCCGTAGGTTGACTTTGTATCGCATAGCCAATTCAACCGACCGGGTTTGTAAAACCTTGGTACCCAGCGAAGCCAGTTCAAGCATTTCCTCAAACGCGATCCGTTCCAGTTTGCGGGCCTTTCGACAAATGCGTGGGTCGGTGGTATAGATTCCATCCACATCCGTGTAGATGTCACAGCGCTCCGCCTCAAAAGCTGCGGCAAAGGCAACCGCCGTAGTATCCGACCCGCCTCGGCCCAGCGTACTGATCCGGCCTTCGGGCGTGATACCCTGAAATCCCGCGATCACTGCAACGCGCATGCCTTCGGCAAATTTCTGTTTGATATTGTCAGTCGGGATATCTGCGATACGGGCGGCGGAATGGGCCAATGTGGTGATCAGAGGCACCTGCCAGCCTTGCCAGCTGCGCGCGGGCACATCCATTTCCTGCAGCGTCAGCGCCATAAGACCCGCAGTGACATTTTCGCCTGAACTGACAACTGCATCGTACTCCCGCGCGTCGAACAGAGGCGAGGTATCTTTGACCCAGCCGACCAATTCATTGGTTTTGCCCGACATTGCGCTGACGATGACAATCACATCATAGCCCCTGGCAATCTCAAATTTCACATTTTTCGCTGCACGGCGAATACGGTCCAGATTAGCGACAGAGGTTCCGCCAAATTTCATTATCAGAATGGGCATTCCAGGTGCCTTTACAATATTTCCGCGTGACCGGGTGATGTTCGGTGAACGCATTGATTTGGCTATTCTGCCCGGTCCGCTGGGCATCGGGCAAAGCGGTTTTGGTGGTTGGGTTATGCGATTGCCGGTGTTTGCGGGGCAGGTTCTGCCCGATTGCTGCCATCGCCAGCCGGG
>JACOMT010000196.1 GCA_014623385.1 Paracoccaceae bacterium | reverse complement strand
TTGATGAACACATTATCGACCGGGGTTTTCGACAGGATTGGCGAGCGATCACCAGTCATGTCAACGACTCCACCCCACCAGCGCAGCATTTTCAGGCGTGAAATGACTGGAAAGGTTTCGGTCAACGCGCGCACGGTTTCCTCCACATGGTGGAACGACCCGCGCCGGGTGTAATTGTTGAACCCATCAGCACCACCGCCGATCACCATCTCGCCCTTGTCCGACTGGCTCATATACCCGTGCACAGTGTTGGCCATGACAACCACATCCATGCAGGGTTTGATCGGCTCGCTGACCAGTGCCTGCAGAGTCACGGATTCAATTGGCAAGCGGAACCCGAGCATATCGGCCAGCACACCGGAATGACCAGCCACAACGATCCCCAGCTTATCGCAATCGATATCCCCTTTGGTCGTGGTCACGCCCAAGACCTTGCCGCCGTCGCGACGCACGGCGCTTACCTCACATTTCTGGATGATATCCATGCCCATATCGGAACAGGCGCGGGCATAGCCCCAGGCCACCGCATCATGCCGTGCAGTGCCGCCGCGCGGCTGCCACAGCGCACCCAGAACTGGATAGCGCGGACCGTTAATATCAATGATCGGACACAGCTCTTTCACGCGCTCCGGTCCAATGAATTCGGTATGCACTCCTTGCAGGGCGTTTGCATGCGCCGTGCGCTGATACCCGCGAGTTTCATGCCGGGTCTGGGCCAGCATCAGCACGCCCCGGGGGCTGAACATCACGTTATAGTTGATGTCCTGGCTCAGATCTTCGTACAGTGACCGTGCTTTTTCATAAATCGCAGCGGATGGATCCTGAAGGTAATTCGAACGGATGATCGTCGTGTTGCGGCCAGTGTTGCCACCGCCTAGCCAGCTCTTTTCGATCACAGCAACGTTTTTGATGCCGAACCGCTTGCCCAAATAGTATGCCGTCGCCAGCCCGTGCCCCCCGGCCCCAACGATGATCACGTCGTATTTCGCCTTTGGCTCGGGATTGCGCCAGACCCGTTCCCATCCCTGGTGTTGGCGCATGGCCTCGCGGGCAACGGCAAAGGCAGAGTATCGTTTCATCACGCCGAATCCGGTTTCAGTGGACGAAAAAGTATGTCATCATATGTCAGCTTACACGTGCCGCCAACCGTCGCAATATGACACAGGTGCAACCTGGCGTATCAAACCTGTGTGTGCGGGCTTTCCCCCCAGCCATGTGTCTATAGATTAGCCCAAGAGATTAATCCAAAGATGAACGGTACATTGATTTTCTGGGTTGTTACCGGGTTTTTGGCATCGGCTGTTGCGGGATTGCTGGTGTTAGCTCTGTTGCGGGGGCGCACTGGTACGACACCTGCGGCGGCCTATGATCTGCAGATCTATCGCGACCAGTTGAAAGAGCTGGATCGCGATCTGGTGCGCGGCGTGATCGACGCCGCCGATGCGGGGCGGGTGCGAACCGAGGTGTCGCGCCGCATCCTGGCCGCAGATGCGCAGGTACGGGCCAGTGCTGGGGATCCCGTCGGGAGCCCGGCCCTGGCCGGAACGCTTGCGGTAGTTGCCATGATCGGGCTCGTCGGTGGCAGTTTCGCATTGTATCTGTTGCTGGGCGCACCGGGATACGGCGATCTGAGCCTGCAGCATCGCAAGGCATTGGCCGAGAAATTTCGCGCCAACCGTCCAGGCCAGGCCGTGATCGAGGCCCGCTTGCCTCGCAGCCCCCCGGTGCCAGTATCGGCGCAGGATCAGACCCTGATGAATGAACTGCGGCAAGTGGTTGCGAATCGGCCCGACGACCTGCAGGGTCAGATGCTGTTGGCTGGGTATGAGGCGCGGTTTGGCGATTTCCGTGCAGCTCATGTGGCACAGGCCCGCGTTTTGAAATTGAAGGGACCCAAAGTTGAGGCAACGGATTACGCCGATTATGCCGACATGCTGGTCTTGGCCGCCAAAGGCTATGTGTCGCCGGAGGCCGAGGCCGCATTGGAACGTGCGCTGACACTGGACCCCGCCAACGGTGCCGCCCGGTATCTGTGGGGACTGCTGCAGGCCCAGATCGGACGGCCTGATCGGGCATTTCGGATTTGGGAGGTCTTGCTGCATGACAGCCCACCGGATGCGACCTGGGTACCACAGATACGCGCACAGATTGAAGAGATAGGGCGGCTGGCCGGGGTGCGCTTTGTCCTGCCGGAACCGCTGCGCGGTCCAGCCGTCGATGATATGGCCGCAACCGCCGATCTCAACCCCAGAGAAGGCGCAGATATGATCCGCAGGATGGTAACCCGTTTCAGCGACCGGTTGGCCACCGAAGGCAGGTCACCAACCGATTGGGCGCGCCTGGCTAGCACCTTGGGGGTTTGGGGCAACGTTGCCCAGGCGCAGGCCATGTTCAACAACGCGATGCAGGTCTTTGCGATGTATCCCATGGCCATGGCACTGATCCGCGACGCCGGGGCACGGGCAGGGCTGCGCCAATGATTTACAATGATATTGTGGAATTTGCCGGAGCATGTGGACCGGGCCGCGCGCTGGCGGGGCTGGATTTTGGCAGCAAGACCATCGGGATTGCTGTGTCGGATCGGATGCTAGGCGTGGCCACACCGTTGGAAACGATCCGGCGCAAGAAATTTGGCGTCGATGTGGCCAAGCTGTTGGATATCCTTAATGCGCGCGCTATCGGCGGACTGGTGTTGGGCCTGCCCCGCAACATGGACGGGACCGAAGGCCCCAGATGCCAATCCACACGCGCCTTTGCCCACAACCTGTCGGTGCTCACGGACCTGCCCATTGGATTTTGGGACGAACGGCTTAGCACGGTTGCCGCCGAACGGGCCCTGCTTGAGGCGAATACGTCACGAAAACGTCGCGCAGAGGTGATTGATCACGTCGCGGCAGGCTGTATTCTGCAGGGTGCGCTGGATCGAATGCGCTATACCCGAACCACAGGTGACAAAGACACATGACCGCACCCTCTGCTCCCCCCGTCCGGGTCCGGGCTCGCGACGAGCTCGACAGCCCCTGTATCCAGGTCTGTGTCGTGCATCCGATCGAACGGATTTGCACCGGATGCTATCGGACGATTGACGAGATCAGCTTTTGGTCGCGTATGACTGCGGAGGAACGTCGCACGATCATGGCGACGCTGCCGGATCGCGCGGGGCGGTCGGGCGGCGCGGATCGCGGATCGCGGTTAGGCGCTATCGCACGGTCAGCCAGGCCTGAACCCCGTTCGGATTTTCGGGGCGGAAATACGCGGTCACACGCCCGTCAACATCCGCCGTGGCCTGATCCCTCCAAAGTGCCACCCCGGGCAAGGGGTCAGCCGATGCCGCAATGGCACCTCGCCCGGGCAGGCCGGTAATGTGCTCCGCGGGCATACGTCAAAAATGCGCCGCCGAACGTGGCTGCTTTCCCACACCACAAGCGGTGAGGCAGTAGCACTGGCCTGGGTCAGTGGAAGGCCTAGAGTGAACATATGCGGTTTCCGGGCCATGCGCCGCCGCTCCAGCCCAACAGGCAAGAGACCATCCGGATGCGCCGCATCGCACAGGTCTTGCAATAGCGAAAAGCGGTCTCTGTCTCGCCCGCGTGGGGTTTTGGATAACCGGGATACACGACCGACAGCTGCCCCGCATGCAGCGGCGGAATAGGCCCGATATGATGCCGGATGAAGTCCACCGCTGCCCCTTGCAACGGTGCCCAGATCCGACCCTGCGCGTCATCGGGCAAGACATCTATACCAACAAACCAGGTACCTTCACATTGAGGCCAATTGGCATTTTTTGGATCCGCGACCGCCGTTCGCGCCTTGAGCAAGGTCGCTGTGGACCAGGCCAAAGTCGCCACTTCGACCGGAAGTCGCGCCCAGCCGCGATGAAAGAGCTCCTCTACAATCCCAGTGATGTGCGCAGCATATTCAGCGCAACCAGGATTAAAAACAACGCAAATACCCGTTTCAGCGGTTTGGGATCCATTGCGTGCGCCATGCGAACCCCAATCGGCGTGGTGATCAGCGTCATCGCAATGACGATGGCAAAGGTCGGCAAATTGATCGCCCCGACCGATAGCGGCGGACGCGTGGCGGGGTCAACCGGGAAAAACAGAAACCCCAGAACCGACGGCACCGCAATAATCACACCGAACCCGGCGGATGTCGCCACTGCGCGGTGAATGGGGGTGTTAAACAGTGTCATTAGCGGAACGCCAAAGCTTCCCCCGCCGATCCCCATCAGAACGGATAACAGCCCGACCGTTGGCGACAACGCGACACGCCAGGCTCCGGTGGGCAGCACGGGGCCCAACCGCCATTCGGTGCGGCCGAACAACATGTACAGCCCGACACTCATCGCCAGGACGCCAAAGATCCCCTGCAGCACGGATGAGGTCAACCGCGCCGCCATCAGCACACCCAGCACCGCGCCAATCGCGATACCGGGTGCCCAACCACGCAGGATATTCCAGTCCACCGCCCCTTTTTTATTGTGCCCCAGGACAGAGCGGGTCGAGGTGACGATGATCGTGGCCAGCGAGGTCGCCAAACACATCTGCATCAATTGCGGTCCGTCATAACCCAGCACCTGAAAGCCGTAGAAAAACGCCGCAACCAGAACCACGCCGCCGCCGACACCCAAAAGCCCGGCCAGCATGCCGGCAAAGGCCCCGATCACCATCAAAAGTACGGCTAACAGGATAAGAAGGGATAGATCAGGCATCTACTGAAACCTCCGTGCCGGAGCATCCGGCCCCTATACGGCCCACCGGTGCCGCGTCCATCGGCATTGCGGCCAAGGCCGCCACGACCAGATCGGGCCCCGCCCCAGGCCGTGCCGCCCCTTCGGACAGAGTGCGTCGCCATTGGCGGGCACCGGGCCGTCCGGCAAAAAGACCCAGCATATGGCGCGTAACCTGGTATAGCTGCCCGCCTGCCGTCAAATGCCGTTCAATATAGGGCAACATGTCGGCCACCACGTCGCGCGGGTCGCGCACCGAACCGTCACCATGGATGTCGCGGTCCGCCGTGGCCAGAATATCCGCAGGCTGATGATAGGCCGCGCGCCCAATCATCACACTGTCCAGCCCCGCCTGCAAAAACGCCCGGGCCTGATCCAGCGCGGTGATACCCCCGTTGACCGACACACACACGTCCGGGAAAGCCCGCTTCATCGCCAGCACTAGATTATAATCCAATGGCGGAATGTCCCGGTTTTCCTTGGGCGAGAGCCCCTTTAGCCAAGCCTTGCGTGCATGGATGATGACCCGATTGCACCCCGCCTGCACGATCTTATTCAGGAAATCGGGCAGCACCTCATGCGGGTCCTGATCATCCACGCCGATGCGGCATTTCACGGTCACGGGGATGTCAACCGATGACCGCATCGCCGCGATACATTCAGCCACCCGCACCGGATCCCGCATCAGCACAGCACCAAACATGCCGGATTGCACGCGGTCTGACGGGCAGCCGCAATTCAGGTTGATCTCCTCAAATCCCGCCTCGGCCCCCAATCGGGCTGCTGCCGCCAGCTCCTCTGGTTCAGCCCCCCCCAATTGCAAAGCGACCGGATGTTCCTCGACCAAGTGGTCCAATAGATGCAAAGCTCTGCCGCGCACCAACGCAGGCGCGGTCACCATTTCGGTATAAAGCAGCGTGCGACGGCTGAGCTGCCGATGAAAGAAGCGACAATGCCGGTCGGTCCAATCCATCATCGGTGCAACGCTTAAACGCACGACATGTCCAATTCTTTTTCTCATCATTTAAAGATAATTTTTCGACACCGCCTTTCCACATAGACTCACTGTGCACGCAAACCCTGCGCAAATGAACCAAAAGACCTTGCTGTTTTTTGTTGTTCCATTTCGACGGCAAAGAGTTCACGTCTCGGCATCGACTGCCGACTTAGCCCGCCGAAATCTCCCCGGACCAACGGCACGGCAGCGCACGAGGGTGGCCGTATCGGGGCGGTCCTGCAAAGCCGTCGTTTCCAATCAGGCGCGGTATTGGAGCCCATGCTCCACCGCCTATGTCCGGGTTTGCAACCGGCGTCTCCCCCAATCGGCCCCGGAAAGCAAAACGCCATCGCAGACGATAAAAACCGGCACAAACTCAGGCTGGAACTGTTCAGAAAACAACCCTATCACCTTCCGGGATGGGGCACATAGCCTTTGTCTCGTATATCGGGTGATGGGTGGTCCGGCCCCTCTTTTTCCCGGACGGTCCTGTCTCACAGATACGGTTGAAGAGTATACAGAGCCCGGTGTAGTGGTCAGATGCGGCTGTCCGGCATTCCCGTGCGGCAGGGTACAGCGGTAGTACCCCATGCTGCTTTCGGATATCATGGGCACCGTCGGCGGCAACTGAGCCGGTGAGCCGGACTCCCGATCCGATCAAGATCCGCCCCGGCGATTTGCCTGGGTTCCACCCACCGCGACCGCCGCCGGAAAATCGGTCCAAAGGCCGCCACCGACGCACCTCCCCAGCCCCTCTGTTATCACGCGATTTCACCGTCCTCGGTTCGTATAGGCCCAATTGAACGTTTTCCATGTCGATCAACGCCTCACCCCGCCGTCAGCGTCGCGATCAGGACGGTTTCATTGATGGCGTCACCGCACCGAGATATTGACGAGGATCGCTTACCCAAAACCTCGTCATTGATCAAATGACAGGTATTGGCCCCGCCTGACACCGCAGCGGCCAGAATATCCATCGAAGCCGCCTGGATCGGCCAGAGAAAACCTCCTTATGATTTGGAGGATTGCGGGTAAACCATCAACCTATGCTCTTGGGGGGGCGTTCAGGGTGGTTTGATGCACTTGTTTTTCGCGGTTCGTGTCGAACGCGGTTCGGATCAGCACAGACCGTTCTGACCGGGATTGACGCACCAGTGGACTGGCTGATGGACTGGCGGTGGCGTTCGTCGACACGCAAGCGTGCGTTGGGGCGCGCCGGGATCGGGCCTCAGGGGTAT
>JACOMT010000195.1:9850-10857 GCA_014623385.1 Paracoccaceae bacterium | reverse complement strand
GAGTTCCGGGTGAATACGGAAACGGCTGGCAACCAGGAGGCCCCCTCGGTCACGGCACTGTCCGATGGTGGCTTTGTCGTCACATGGACGTCCGAAAATCAAGACGGGAACAGTACGGGCGTCTATGGCCAGCGCTTTGCTGCCGATGGTAACAAAGCGGGAGACGAGTTCCGGGTGAATACGGAAACGGATAGTAGCCAGTATAACCCCTCGGTCACCGCCCTGTCCGATGGTGGCCTTGTCGTCACATGGACATCCGGTGGCCAGGACGGGTCCTTTGCGGGCGTCTATGGCCAGCGCTTTACTGCCACCGGTACCCAAGCGGGACCCGAGTTTCTGGTGAATACATACACGGATAGCTGGCAGGAGGAGCCCTCGGTCACCGGGCTGTCCGATCTGTCCGATGGTGGCTTTGTCGTCACATGGCAGTCCCTAGGCCAGGACGGGCACGGTGCGGGGATCTATGGCC
The DNA here is from genome assembly GCA_014623385.1 of Paracoccaceae bacterium. Classification (GTDB taxonomy): domain Bacteria; phylum Pseudomonadota; class Alphaproteobacteria; order Rhodobacterales; family Rhodobacteraceae; genus JACOMT01. The sequence goes on along the minus strand of JACOMT010000195.1, from coordinate 10,388 downwards.
AGCGCTTTGCTGACGACGGCACCCGTATCGGGGCCGAATTTCTGGTGAATACGGAAACGGATGACCATCAGTCCACCCCCTCGGTCACCGGGCTGTCCAATGGCGGCTTTGTCGTCACCTGGACGTCCGATAACCAGGACGGGGACCGTGAGGGCGTCTATGGCAAAATCCTCCTTCCGAGGGCCATCGGCGGCGACGCGGCGGGCGATACGCTGACCGGCATCGAACACCTGATCGGCTCTGCCCATGGCGATACGCTGATTGGAGATGCGGGGTCCAACACGCTGACCGGTGGTGAGGGTAATGATACGCTGATCGGCGGTGCCGGTGCCGACACACTGAATGGCGGTGCCGGTGCCGACACGCTGACCGGTGGTGCGGGGGCGGATGTGTTTGTGTTTGCTGCCTTTGACTTTGTGTTTGCCGCCTTTGACGGCGATAGTATCACCGATTTTCAGGACGGTGTGGATCGCATCGACCTGCGCGACACGGCTGCGACATTTGCCAACCTCACCATCGCCACGGACGGCACCGACAC
>JACOMT010000195.1:3667-9742 GCA_014623385.1 Paracoccaceae bacterium | reverse complement strand
GCCTTGCATTTCAGTGCCGACACGCAAGCACGGTGGGTCAGGTACGCCGGGCTACAAGATGACATCCATCCGGCTTTGCCCACCCGGACGAGGCCCGAACAAGGAAAGTTTTCATCGACAAGGTCCACATGGGGCACCTGTGAACCGGGCAGGGAGCCCGGGTTTGATACCATGGTCAAAGGGGCGAACGCACAGGCGGGTATTGGCCAACCGGGGACGCTCTGCGTGGTCGCCACCGTGACGGGATCATGCGAACCGCCGCCCGTCATCGACCTCTGCGGGCTCGGGAACAACGCGGGGGCAGGCTGAACCCCAAACGCCGCTCCGGGTTGTGAGCAATGCCTATGCCACGATGAAGCACCGCCCGATAGTTCGGGCTGGTCAAAACATACGCCCAACTGGCGATGGAGGCAATCGGGCAGAACCTGCCCCGCAAACACCGGCAATCGCATGAGACCACAGACCACCAAAACCGCTTTGCCCGATGTAAGGTCAAGTAAGGCCACTGGGCCGGGCAGAATGGACAAATCAAAGCTTCCGCCGAACATCACACGCTCACACAGAGGTCTTGCGTTTCCAACCGGGCGCGGCATTTGGGACTATGCTCCACCGCTGTACCCAGCTTTGCAACCGACAGTGCCCCCAATCGGCCCCGGGAAGCAAGATGCAAAACCGGCACAAACTCAGGCCGGGATTGTTCAGGAAACAACCAGATCACCTTCCGGGATGGGACATGTATACGCCGTTTTCTGCCGGGTCGTGCGTTTGCTATCGGGGTCGGTGGTACATCTGATGGTGCGGGCCAAGGATAACATCTGGCTGCGGGTCAGCCAGCACTAGTCCCGCAAGTGTGCATGCAGGTGGTGCACCACATAAAGACGCATGGCGGAGGCAAGCCCGATCTCACCAATTTCCGCAGCCAGCACGTTGACTTGTTTGCCTTGACCCGCTGCAATTTGGCGGAAGGCATTCCAAAAATCATCCTTCAACGACACGTTGGTGCCGTGACCGCGCAGCGTCAGGGATCGTTTCCTGGACCGCTCACCAGACATGCCGGGCCATCTTCGGCCTCAAGCCTTGGGGCCGACCATATTTTCCGGACGCACGACGCGGTCGAACGTTTCTTCGCTGACAAAGCCCAGCTTGACCGCTTCTTCCTTTAGCGTGGTGCCGTTCCTATGCGCCGTTTTGGCCACCGTGGTCGCATTGTCATAGCCGATCTCGGGGGTCAGCGCGGTGACCAGCATAAGGCTTTTGCGCATCAGCTGCTCAATGCGGGTTGCATCCGCGCGCAGTCCCCCCACCAGATTGTCGGTAAAGGCCGATGCGGCATCGCCCAGCAATTGCATCGATTGCAACACATTATAGGCTATCATGGGCTTGTAGACGTTCAGCTCAAAATGCCCCTGCGATCCGGCAAAGCCAACGGCGGCATCATTACCCATCACATGCGCGCAGACCTGGGTTATCGCCTCACACTGAGTCGGGTTGACCTTGCCCGGCATGATGGACGAGCCCGGTTCATTTTCCGGTAGGATCAGCTCGCCCAGACCACAGCGCGGGCCCGATCCCAGGAAGCGGATGTCGTTGGCAATCTTAAACAGGCTGGCGGCCACGGTTTTCAGCACGCCGGACATTTCCACCATTGCGTCATGGGCGGCCAGTGCTTCGAATTTGTTGGGAGCGGTGACAAAGGGCAGGCCGGTGATGTCGGCCATGTTGTCGGCGACCATTTCGGCCCAGCCTCGTTTTGTGTTGAGCCCAGTGCCAACCGCAGTCCCGCCTTGAGCTAGTTCATAGATATGGCCCAACGCATTCTTGACCCGCTGAATGCCCATCGCAACCTGATGTGTGTAGCCGGAAAATTCTTGGCCTAGCGTCAGGGGCGTGGCATCCTGGGTATGTGTGCGGCCAATTTTGATGATGTCGTCGAATTCGGTCACCTTGGCGACCAGGGCAGCATGCAGTTTTTCAAGGCCGGGTAACAAAACATCGCGCGCGGTCATCGCGGTGGAAATATGCATGGCTGTGGGGAACGTGTCGTTTGATGACTGACCCATATTGCAGTGATCATTGGGGTGAACCGGCGTTTTCGAACCAATCTTGCCACCCAGTAATTCAATGGCGCGGTTTGCGATTACCTCGTTGGCGTTCATGTTCGACTGGGTCCCCGACCCGGTCTGCCAAACCAACAGCGGGAAATTGTCATCCATTTTCCCGTCGATCACTTCACCTGCGGCCTGAATAATCGCGCCCGCCAGTTCCGCATCCAGCGAACCCAGATATTTATTGGCCATCGCACAGGCCTGTTTGATGACGCCCAATGCGCGCACAACAGCGACGGGCTGCTTTTCCCAACCGATGGGGAAGTTCATGATGGATCGCTGGGTTTGGGCACCCCAATATTTGTCGGCGGGTACCTCCAGCGGACCAAAGCTGTCGGATTCGATGCGGGTATCGGCCATAGCATAGCTCCATAACATGCGGGTTTGTGAACGATTATAGTCTGCACCGGGCCAGCGTGCAATGTCGGTGGGGACGATTTACCTATCCCGTCAAATTTGACAAAGCACACCGGCAACAAAACAAACAAATTGACCGCGCACCTGCGAGCCATTATGTCGTGGTGTGTATCCGGGTTCAGGCCAGACTACCGGGTTCATTGCCAGAAACGACAGGAGCCTTTTCATGCTTTTGACCGCACTTCATATACTGCCAATCCAACAGTTGAGGGTCATGGGCATCGGCCTTTTGGTCTGGTTGGCCCCGAGCCTGCCGGGATTTTCGGCAGAAATCACGCCATTTGTCGGAAGCTATTCAGGCAGTGCCGAGGTCGCGCAAAATGGCACAAAAGAGAAGCGGGATCTGAGCGTCGACATTATCGAAACCGGCGACGGCTTTATTGTCGCATGGGTATCGACAATTTTCCGCACCGATGGGCGGGTGAAAGAATCCTCATACGAGATTGAATTCCGACCAACCGACCGCGACGGCATCTATTCCGCAGCACAGAAACGGAACATGTTCGGCCACAGTGTGCAGCTTGATCCGATGAAAGGCGAACCTTTTGTTTGGGGGCGGATTGTCGGGGACACGCTGAGCGTTTTTTCGCTCTTTGTCGATGTCGACGGAGGCTATTTCATGCAGCAATACAATCGCACATTAGCCGAAGGCGGTCTGAACCTGAGCTTTATCAGCACGTCTACTGGCGGCGAAGTTACCCGTAACATCAACGCATTTCTGGCGCGTCAGTAACTATTTCCTAAAGCTGTCCAGCGACACAATATCGCCATCCTTTTGCTTTGACACCTTATCCGGCACCAAGGCAATCTTTGGCTTGCTGGTTGGTGTAGGATCCTGCGGCGTGTCGGCATCCGTATTTTCGAGCCGCAACCCGAATTCAACCGACGGATCCACGAAGGTCTTGATCGCGTTATAGGGGATGTAGAGACGTTCGGGGCGGTTCCCGAAATTCAGAGTGACCGTAAAACCGTCGCTGCCCACATCCAGATTGGCATACCAATGCTGCATCACCACGGTCATTTGGTCCGGATATCGATGAGCCAGCCAATCTGCGACCCGCACATCGGGGTGGCCAGTGTCAAAGGTGATAAAAAAGTGATGCGAACCCGGCAAACCATGCGCGGCCACGTCCTCTAGCACGTTCTTTATCAGAGCGCACATGGCCGTATGCATCAGATTCTCATAGTCAATGTTGCGCGACATCCCATATCCTATTTGCCTGATCATGTGACTATCACAATAGGGAATTTGCATCGAAACAAAAGAGGCGTGATGTCACCATCGCAGCCACCGCCATAAGCAGCAAAGTCTGTCCCGGCTCCGGCTCAGGTAAAGCAACAAACCACCGGCCAGCACAGTTGGAACAAGGCGTGGCCACATCGGGCGAGACGAGGCAAGAACAGACCAGGGCAAGGCAATTGGCTCTGCGGACAGCATGCTGGCTTGAGCAAAAGCACCTTTATGGAAAACTGTATAGACAGGTTCAGGATAACCCCGACGACCGCCGCCGTAATCGCCTGTATAGCAGCAGACAGACGCGGCCATGCCGCGATTCAATCCAAATAGGAGCCTACAAAGAAATCAATAGAAAACAGGGTACAAAGGTCAATCACAACGCGACGATACCGGCGGCGATGGACAAACCGCTTCCGCAAGCCCCAGCGCATCAATCACCTGCACCGTACTGACCTAGCCGAACTGGTCGAGCACCGCCAGTTTTGCAAAGAATCAGCCGAGATTGGCTAGCAAGGTTTGGCTAGTCAGCGGCCGCAGCCACAGACCCAGCCAGGTCAGCGCGGTCTTCCAGGGAAAGGACAGTTTGGCCGGGGAGGTGGTCACGGCCGGTTCAGCGCAAGAATCCTGATAAGGGTCGGCCCGGCCAATGCCTAGGCACTCGGTCGCATAAAATCCTTGTACGCAACGCCTTGTAACGCCTTGATCAGAATGATAGTCACGGCGGCTTTGATCCCGATAAAAGCCGCTTGAACCAGCGGCAGCTACCCGTAGTTTGGTATAAAAAGACCTCTGCATAATTGGAGGATTGCGGATAAACCATCAACTTGGTATACACAAGAGTGGCGTTCAGGGGTGGTTTGGTGGACCTGTTTTTGCGCGATTCGTGTCGAACGCGGTTCGGATCGGTGCAGACGACGGTCTGACCAGGATTGACGTACCAGTAGTGGACACTGGCGGGTGGTTTTGCCGACATGCCAGCGTGCGTTGGGGCGTACCGGGATTGGGATCTCAGGTTTATGATCCGCTGGTCTGCTTTAACTGTCTGCTAATCGGGCAGTGGCACCCCGAAGCTGGAGCGTGCGTTGAAGGTGCGATTGGATTTTATGCTGTTTTGCGGTCTCGATCTCTTATGCACCTGTGCCCGATGAGACGGCCTTGCCGTTTTCGCAACGCGTTGGTGCAGGGCAGGGTCCACGATGATCTTCTGGCCGGGAGTTGCCGTCAGATCGAGGATCACGGGCCGAAGCGGTGATCATCGACGCCCCCGCCCCGGCAGCCATATTGACACGTCGCAAGACCGTGCCGAAGAGCAGGCACCCGACGATCCACCTGACGATTCAGGGGTGCATTTCAGGGCCGACACGCAAGCACGATGGGTCAGGAACCGCTCGAAACGTACGCTAGGCTACAAGATGAAATCCAACGGCTTTGCCCGCCCGGACGAGGACGAGGAAGACTTCATCGACAAGGTCCACATCACAGCTGCGAACCGGGCCGGGAGCCCCGGGGTTGATACCATGATGATTGAAGGGGCGAACATGCAGGCAGGTATTGGCCGATAGGGTCTGTGCCAGCAAGGCCCCCTGAGCAATCGCCACCGTGACGGGATCATGGAAAAAGCCGCCCGTCATCAATCCTTGCGGGCTTCAGAAAAACGCGGAGGCAGGCGGATCTCCAAACGACGCTTGAGGGATTGAGTAATGATTTGGCACGATGACGCACCGCCCGATAGTTCGGGCTGGCCAGAACAAAACGCCTGACTGGCGATACCAGACCACCAAAACCGCTTTGCCCGATGTAAGGCCAGCGGACCGGACAGAATAGATATTTGTTTTGCTGTCAGATTTAATTCTTCACGCTCTCGTAGAGATATAAATGGCGTGCGGAATTTTCTTTTTCCGTAAATTTTAGGAATTTTATCATTGCTCCAGAACTCAACGTTTCATTTAATACAAAAAACGGGATGGAAGGGCTTTGTTGCGCAAATACTGTGAGGATTTCACTGTTTGCATCTAGCATGGTAGCCGAGAGGTGTGAGCAGTTGGGAGACTACAAAGTGCAAAACCACAAACCGGTCGTGCTGCAATGAAAGCCTGGGGCGGTGCGGAACATTACCGATCCGGTTCAACCCCGGATGGTCCGGGTGGGCAAACGCAGGTGACAACAACGGTTCAGTGCTGCTATGATCCGGACATGCCCGACGCTGAGCGTTCTGTCACGGGCTTCGTGGAACGCCTTTTGCGGCCGGGTTGGCCTGTGGACCGGGCGGTGCCGTATTGCAGGCCCCTGTGCCGCCGCTGACAGATACCCGACAGA
>JACOMT010000195.1:0-3526 GCA_014623385.1 Paracoccaceae bacterium | reverse complement strand
TACCATCGCCTGGAATGAGGCGGTCAGTGCTTGTGCGTTCCTGGGGTCGCGCCATCCGGCGATGATGCAGCGGATACCACCGCCATGCCCGTGTCGAGATCGGGATGCATTGCGTGCAGCGGTCGGGGCAAAGCCTCATGTCGCGGAACTTGGACTGGCAGGGTCCGTAGGACGAAATCCGGAGCCGCAGCATCGTGCCTAACCGCTACACCGCCCCTGGCATACCCGTCACAGAGGCCGTAGCATAACCCCATCTAGGGAAAGGCCGGGGAACGGGGACGTCCGATCCTCACTCGATTTGTACAACAAAGCCATGTTAATCGCCCTTTTCGGCACCTAGTGGCTCGTCTAAACAGCGGTCATGAAACAGGTCATCTGCATAAATTGGGGGACGCGTTATGGCGCACCCTATATCAATCGTCTTTACAGCATGGTTGCCCGTAATATCACGCCGCCGTTTCGATTCGTGGCGTTCACTGACACGACCGATAGTGTTTTGCCGGATGTGGAGTGTTTCCCTCTGCCGGAAATGCCTGGTTACATTCCCGAAAACACGCCTGGCAAATGGCAAAAGGCACGGTTGTGGGCGGCACAACTGGCCGACCTGACCGGCAATTTGCTGTTTATTGATCTGGATGTGATCATCACGGACAGCCTGGAGCCGTTTTTTGACCATGGTGACCCGGAAGATCTTTATATGGCTTGGAACGTTGCCCGGCCGCTGAACCGTTTAGGGCAGTCGTCAATATATCGCGTACCTGTGGGTCAACTGGCACCGTTACAGGAGATCTATGCGAAAGACCCGCAGGGCGTGGCTGATAAATATCGCTACGAGCAACATTTTGTCACCGCCAACGCACCGAGGCGACCGAAATTCTGGCCACGCGCCTGGGTACGGCATTTCCGGATTGAATGCATTCCGACGATGCCTATGAATTTCATTAAACCACCGCGTCTGCGGAATGGCACGCGTGTGGTAATCTTTGCCGGCACCCCGGACCTACCTGAGGCGATCAAGGGGTGCCTGAGCACGAAACACCCGGTGATGACACCGGGCGAATATCTGCGATATTGGCGCAGAAACAGGTTGCATGTGCGCAAGTTGCAAGACTATGCTCTGCCCGCACCATGGATCAAGGATTTCTGGAAAATCTGATGTAGCCCGTAGCAGGAATCTGCTTCCTCGTCAACTGCTCTGTGGCGAAAATTTCCCTCGGGAATTTCCTCGACCTTCCAATGCAATCATATTATCTTATATTGATGAATTAGTGCGTGCCGTTTCAAACCGGCGTGTCGTTAATGAAGAGACAGAAACGTTGGAGTAAAACATGTCTTTCAAACTGACCCGGCGCAATATGATGACTTCGACCGCGGCGGTTACACTTGTGGCTGCAACCAGGCTGGTCGCGCAAGATGCGCAAACTGTGACCGTGCAGATGCTGAACAAACACCCCGAGAATTCCAAACTGCGCATGGTGTATTACCCGCGCATTGCTGTCGTGAACCCCGGCGACACCGTCGTGTTTGAAGCCACTGATCGTGGGCACAATTCCGCAGCTGTCGAAGGCATGGTCCCTGACGGTGTTGAGCTGTGGGATGGCACGATCAACGAAGAAATTTCCGTCACGTTCGATCAGCCGGGCATCTATGGTTATGAATGCACGCCGCATAAATCCAGCGGTATGGTTGGCCTGATCATTGTTCAGGGCGAAGGCATGCTGGACAACCTTGAGGCGGCCAAAGACGTACGTCAGCGCGGCAAGGCAAAAAAGGTCTGGGAAGAAATCTGGGAAGAGGTTGAGGCCCAAGGTTATCTAACCGAAGTCTCCCGCTGACCCGCTAGATACGGGGGACTGGCCGCCAAGCGCCGCATATGCTTTGTGTTTTTGACCGGTCAAGCGACAATCAAAAGTATCATGCTGGCCAAGCCCCATAGGGTCATTTGAAAATGTGTGTTCTGCCCGCTCTCAATGTCGAACCAATAGCAAAAATAGTTGCCGATCACTAAAAACCCCGACCAGATCGAGGTAAACGCGGTCGCCCCTAACAGGGCAAGCGCGCGGGCCGTATCTGGTGAAAGAACCCCCATAATCGCCAGAACCATGGCCCCGATCCCCAACAGCAACAGGGTCACGGCGATAAGTTCGATGGTGACCACCAGGTAAAAGACCCGGTGCTGCAACTTGCTATTCCGCAAGGCCCGATGGGCAACGCGGGCAAATTCCTCTGGATAATCCTGTTCCATCCGGGTCATTGCCATGATCCGCGACGTCGCGGTTTCGTTGTGTTCAGGGTATCTCACATTGCCATACACACCGATCAGCAGCCATGCGGTGATGGCGGTCAAGGTGGCGGTCTGTGCGATAAGAATGACAAGCTCCATCATCGTCCGGGTATCCGATAAAACAACAAGGCAAAGATGGTCCAGATCGCTAAAAACTTCCAGCACTTATGTGAAAAATGACGTGCTTCGCCGAGCTCCGGTGCTGCCTGGACAGGCCATTGGCCATGTGGGGCGGGGTTACTAGATCCATGCTTTGTCCCAATAGGCTTTGGTGCTGTCGACCCGGCCCCAAGTCAAACTAGAAATCGTTGAGTTTTGGCGGTGCGGTACCGGCTGGCTGGGCATCGCGTGAACCTGGCCTCGGTGACGCAGCTGATGTTGAAAAAGATGCGGCGGCGTGTGATTGATAAGCTCGTGGCTCATCACCTCTTTGCGCTCAAGGGCACAAAACGACACGGCTTGATATCCGTCAGAGTATCACAAAAGGCGATCACCCGGACAGCACGGTAGCACAAGCCGCTTGTGCTGTTGCGCTGTCATCCTGTTGAAAAACCGTACGCCCCCGACCCTCGGGGGAGACAGATCTACCTTATAGATCTGCTTGTAGATATGGTTGAGCGTTCCGGGGAGCGTGCCAAAAAGCTGGGATAGTCCGCCGACAGCATCTTAACTGTGCTGTAGAGCGTTTCATTGGCCCAGGCGTTGTTGCATGCCTGTAGGTCGAGGTGGGTGGTGCGTGCTCATGTCGATTGCGCGGGTACGTCGGGGGGTGATACAGGCCTTGCGGGTACGTTTCCTCAATATCCAGACCGCAGATCCGCCAAAAATAGATACCCGATCCCGATCACCTCTACCCAAGCGGGGCCCTCGAGTACGCCACGCGCGTATGCCACGATAGGCAAGCGATGCGATCATAAAACCCGGACGTATAATACAGATTATCCACCCACTATAATCTGCATAGCCCCTAGTTGACCCGCATCTTGCTACGCGTATCCCGCGTCAATACCGACGCTCTGGGCGACATGGAACATGTTTAATAGGATATCAGGATTTGTGAGGGGGCGGAACCGGGGTTGCAACAAAATGTGCTAGAAATCCACAGGTACGCCTGGCAGTTGGACGGCCTTCATCATGTCCCGCAGCTCTTGCCGTGCCGCGATGTTGGAAATGTTCAACTGTTTCACGCCAGTATCGCGCAGATCCAGCAGGGTTAGTCCCCGGGAAAAGAGTTCGCGAAAA
>JACOMT010000194.1 GCA_014623385.1 Paracoccaceae bacterium | reverse complement strand
GGCTTCCAGAGACGGGTGAAGGGTCGAACCCGTGGCAATAATCGTAAGATCGCTCCCTTGACCATGCTTGATCGCTTTGTGGATGCTTTGACTGAAGCGACGCGCAAACTAACGGTTGGCCCTGCGCTGACTGGCGCATTCGACCAGGGACCGTTGATAGACGCGAAGGCAGTCGATAAGGTCGAAGAGCTTATCGCGGACGCGACCGCGATGGGGGCTTCGGTTTCCGTTGGTGGAGAACGCGATGCTCTTGGCGCAACCTTCTTTCGCCCGACCGTTCTGTGCGATGTCCCAAAGTCTGCACGAATAGCTAAAGAAGAGATTTTCGGCCCTGTTGCACCGGTCTTCCGGTTTTCGGATGAGCAAGAGGCTATCGACATGGCAAACGACACAGAATTTGGCTTGGCCTCGTATCTTTTCACACAGGATCTGAGCCGAGCAATCCGCGTCGCCGAAGCAATCGAGTCGGGTATGGTCGGCGTCAACTCTGGGATCATTTCGACAGAACTGGCCCCATTTGGTGGGGTCAAAGAATCCGGTCTTGGACGTGAGGGGTCGTCATATGGGTTGGAAGACTACACAGAACTAAAATATCTCTGTTTGTCCATCTAAGCAAACTTTATCGCGGAACGTGCTGGGAAAACTCCACGAGGTTTGAGTCTCATTAAATTGAACACGCGGTAGGATTTCTGGAAGCGGAAGATGCGGGCCTCCTCGGATCGATCATTGTCCTCACCGCGGTCGTCCTCGGTGTCGGCGTCTTTTCGGCTCTGACCATAATAGACCACGACAGAGGGCTTTTCGCCCTTGCAAACCTTTGCATCCAAGGCATTGGCCTGTGGGAACGTCATCCAGAAGGGCGAGCTGTGGCTTGCCATCGCCGTTCGCATGGTCAGCAGGAAATTGTTCACGCCCTGATAGGGCTCACCGCCCACGCGCAAGGGGCGAGAACTGCCACCTGCGGTCCAGGGCTTGCGCCACGGCAGAATGCCGCGCTCGATGATGCGGATGATTTCATTGGTGATGACCTCGGAGGCATCGAATTTGGGCGTGCGGGATCGGGCCATTGTTGGCCTCTCAATCATGTCGATGTAGGTGGTCAGCGAAACGGAACTGCCGAGACCCCAAGGCGCAGGATCGACCGATCCGTCTCACGTCACCCGCGGCAGGTTCGCGAAAGCGATGACATCGGAGACGGGTCGGACATCAATGAAGGGCGTACCCTGTGCAACCATAAGAGCGGCCAAGGGAAAACGCTCGATCAGCGCGCAACACGACAGGGTGGTCCAACCGGGATGGATGAACGTTCCACCCTCGCCGCAGATCACATGCGCGTGCGGCAATGTCGCGGCCTGCCTGAGGTATCCGAGGTCACGCAGGACGGTCTCGCGTTCGAGCCGCTTCGCCATCGCCGTCTGGCCGGTTCGGCGCAGCTCTCCCGGAACCGCCTGAGGGACCCCAAAGGCCCTCATTCGTCAGTCACAAAACCCGAAGGACAGTTTCACTTTTCCGGACTCGGACCCTGCGGTTCCTTAACAATCGGCTCAATACCTGGCCGTTTCCAGAAGACCTTGATTTGGAACAGCAAATTCAGATCGGCAGGCAAGATCGGCAACGCATATCGGCAAAACCTTGCTCGCGAATATGAAATGTGTATATTTTTCAACTACTTTGGGAACATGGAAGATCGGCAAAAAATGCTGGAAACACCCGCCAGGATCGAACCTTGCTTCTTCGAGGAGCATATTCCTGCAGAATTGGCCGATCTGTCGGTTGATATCCAGAGGGAAGCCACAGGGCTGGGACAAGGGCTACATCCTGACAGCGCAGCCGAGCTTGCCGATCTCGTCCGCGTGATGAACTGCTACTACTCCAACCTGATCGAAGGACACAAGACACGCCCCCGCGACATCGAAAGGGCGCTGGCGGGTGCCGAGCTTGAGGAAGAAACCCGCCCTCTCGCTCTTGAGGCCCGGGCGCACGTCATCGTTCAACGAGCTATCGACGAGATGCATCGCATGGGCACCCTGCCCCGCCCCACATCTATCGAATTCCTGACTTGGGTCCATAAGAGCTTCTACGACGAGATGCCCGACGAGTTTCGGGTCATCGAACATCCCGACGGCACACACGAGCCCATCGTTCCTGGACGCATGCGCCAGGATGACGATCAGGAAGTCGCGGTTGGGCGCCACCTACCTCCTTCATCGACGCGCGTTGCGGCGTTCATGGATCACTTTGACCAACGGTTTCAGATTGCGGCGCGGTCTTCTAGCGGACGGATCATCGCGATCGCGTCCGCACATCACCGGCTGAACTACATCCACCCTTTCCCAGATGGCAACGGTCGCGTCAGCAGACTGATGTCTCATGCCATGGCCCTCACAGCTGGGATCGGTGGCCAGGGACTCTGGTCCGTTTCGCGTGGACTGGCCCGCGGGCTGACCGATCGGGGTGAGTACAAACGGATGATGGATCTTGCGGACAGTCCCCGACGAGGAGACCGCGACGGGCGCGGCAACCTATCCGAGGCAGCATTGAAGACGTTCAGCCAATGGTTCTTGAAGGTTACACTCGACCAGATCACGTTCTCGGCAAGACTGTTCGATCTCAGCGGACTGGACACGCGCTATCGCCGCCTTGTGACAGACACCATCGACGACAAGCGTGCGCCCGAACTAATTTCGGCCGTTCTTCGGCATGGTGCACTGGAACGTGGCGATGCGCAGGTTGTGCTCAAAACGTCCGAGCGTACGGCGCGCAATACGCTGAGCAAACTGACCGCCGCTGGATACCTGACTTCCGCCTCTCCGAAGACTCCGGTCAGGCTGGCGTTTCCATTGGATTATCGAGAGCGACTGTTTCCAAACCTGTTTGGTGATGGTGATCTGCCCGAGTGACCGGCAACAGAAGCACCCTAAACCGTTCAAGCATTGCAACAACGACAACAGACGCTTCTTCGGGATCCATATAGCGTTTCGCCTCGTCCCACGCGGAGGGCGAAATACCCATCATGGGTCTGACCACATCGGCCACCCGGACCAGATCGTGCCAATGGCGCACGGGCTGCTCGGAATACGCTTTGAATTCCTGACAAGAGGCGAGGACCAGGCCAAGCGGTATGTTCGGCATCAGTTGGTCGTCAGTAGTTGAGGTTGAGTTAGCCTCATCTTCAGAACACACAGGGCTATCGGTAACTTCTGGAATTTCGCGCACAACACCTCCGCTCCGCGCTTTTTCTAAGCGAGGTTCAAAAACATAGGAGTCTTTATTTGAATTCTGATAGTGCTGCTCGGAAACGGCATTATTGGTGCTCATATCTTCTGCTTCACGGCCATCCAGAAGGTTTCGGGCGTGGTCCAAAGCAGACCCCAAAGCGGCATTCGATGCGCCTAAGGTCTTCCATTTCGATTTTTCTGCGAAGATCTCGAGCCGTTAGGGCCGCAAGATCAGAGAATTGGTCCCAGACGCCCTGATCCGGACGAAGTGAGCGCCCGTACCCGGCCAGCCCCGCGAGATCACGCCGCATTAGGCTCACAGTGGCATGTAGGCGCTTGTAACGCTCCTCAGGCGGCCCGGACACGGCCTCAGCGGCCTCACAGACCTCCTGGAAGCGTCGAACGAGCGGAGAGAGGCGCACCTTTTCGTCGCCGTAGCGGCGGGCATAGCGCTTTCCATTGGGGCTATCGCGCCGGACGACAAAGCCAGTCTGCACAAGGTTGGAGAGGTGGTGCCGCATCGTCGAGCAGGGCATGCCGTTCAGGCGCTCGCAAATCGCCCTATTGCCGGTTTCGCAACCCACGGTGATCTTCTGACC
>JACOMT010000193.1 GCA_014623385.1 Paracoccaceae bacterium | reverse complement strand
CAAATACATTTGAACCGGATCGGCATCGGTCATTTCGCCCAATCCAAAGGCGGCCGACGGGGTTGTCGGGGTCAGGATGGCGTCCACGCCTTGGGCAAAGACATCTTCGAAGTCTTTCTTGATCAAGGTCCGGACTTTGCGCGCACGGTTATAATAAGCGTCGTAAAAACCGGCGCTGAGCACATAGGTGCCGATCATCACACGCCGCTGCACCTCGGCCCCGAACCCTTCGGCCCGGGTTTTTTCGTACATCTCGGTGATGCCGTCGCCTTGCGCCAAGCTGGCCCGGCGACCGTAACGGACGCCATCATAGCGTGCGAGGTTCGAAGACGCTTCGGCCGAGGCGATCACGTAATAGGCGGGAAGCGCGTATTTGGTGTGCGGCAGCGAGATGTCGACGATGGACGCCCCCGCATCCTGCATCATCTTGCGGCCCTCTGCCCAGAGCGTCTCGATCTCGTCGGGCATGCCATCCATGCGGTATTCCTTTGGAATACCGATGGTTTTTCCTTTAATGTCGCCGGTCAGCATCGCCTCGAAATTCGGAACGGCCAATTCGGCGGATGTGCTGTCTTTGGGATCGTGGCCCGACATAGCCTCTAGCATGATAGCCGCGTCACGTACTGATTTGGTTATAGGACCAGCCTGATCCAGAGACGAGGCAAAGGCGACAATGCCCCAGCGCGAACACCGTCCATAGGTGGGCTTGACCCCGACCGTTCCGGTAAAGGCAGCGGGCTGGCGGATGGAGCCACCCGTATCGGTGCCCGTTGCCGCCAGACACAGATCGGCGGCCACTGCCGCAGCGGACCCGCCGGACGATCCACCAGGGGTTAGTTCCGCGTCCTCATTGACACGACGCCACGGGTTGACAACATTGCCATAAACGCTTGTTTCGTTGGACGAACCCATGGCAAATTCATCCATGTTGAGCTTGCCCAACATTACCGCGCCTGCATCTTTTAGCTGCGCGCCAACCGTGGATTCATATTCGGGAACGAAGCCTTCCAAAATGGCACTGCCTGCCTGGCTCGCCACTCCCTGGGTGCAAAACAAATCCTTGATCCCAATAGGCAGACCGCACATCGATGGCGCGTCGCCCGCCTGGAGCCGTGCATCTGCGGCGACGGCGCGTTGCATCGCAATCTCGGGTGTTTTATGAACAAAGGCGTTCAACACACCCGCCGCATCGATGGCCGTCAGGCACGCATCGGTCAGCTCTGTCGAGGTTACCTCTCCCTTCCGCAGCGCATCACGGGCTTCGGCCAGGCCCAGCTTGTTCAAGTCTGTCATCACTCAACCACCTTTGGCACCACGAAAAACCCTTCGCGCGCATCAGGTGCGTTGGCCAAAACCCTGGCTTGCTGGTTGCCATCTGTCACAACATCGGCACGGCGTTTCAACCGCTGGGGGGTCACCAATGTCATCGGCTCAACATCATCCACATCGACCTCGTTCAGTTGTTCGATAAATCCGAGGATCGTGTTGAATTCCGTCACCATGGCGGGCAGCACGTCATCCTCGACCCTGATTCGCGCCAGTTTTGCCACCCGGGCGGCGGTGCTTTCGTCAATCGACATAATGGCAACCTCTTATGCATCATCGGGTGATTACCGCCGACCGTCACAGCCCGCAATATCTGAGTCCTTGGTTCCGATCAGCAGCGTGCGGCAAATTGGCAAAAGCGATTGTGAAGGCATATCATGAAACTCTGGCTGCGCCACGTCAGCTGTGGTGTCCGACGATATGAAACAATCCGAACGGTTCTTATCGCAATTGCCATCGCGCCATCCGCCCTGCCCCGCTCAACAGCCACCGGGATGTCCATCGGAAGATCAGCAAGGCGCGGCAGCCAATTCAATACCTTGCCCAACGGTGCTGTTGCAGGTGTTGCAGGTCGCCGCTTTGGCAAGCCCAATACATGGGTAGCACCCGTCCGACACAACACTTTGTCAGTACCGCAAGAGGAAATTCCAACGGTGCCCAAACCGGCCCGGTGCGATCTGGGCCGCACCAGCGGCTCTGTCGAACGTGCTTGAGCTACCAGGGTCACATCGCCGAATCATGCCTTGCCTCCTGACACCCGGTGGCACAATGTCAGTTTGGTTTTGGTTCTGCTACGCGGGTCCGCAGGACATGGCACCGATAGACCTCGATCATCCAGCCCAGCATCAGACCGTTCAGAATATGCCAAATGAAATGCGTGCCAACGGGCAGTGCCGCGCATGCCGACATATCGATGGACCGGAAGGTGATCGATAGCACCAGAATCCCCGCCCCTATGGCCAAGCCACGGGCCGTATCCGGTGCGCGCCGCCGCAACAGCACCGCATAAAGCGCAATCAGCAAGGCAACCGGGGCATAACCTGCCGAATCTGCAATCCCCGGCACCTGTCGGAACAGCGGCACCGTCGCAGCGGAATAAGGGAAAAACAAAGCCGTCAGTCCCAGCGCGGGCCATAGTGTCAACCCCCAAACATCCCGATTGATCGCAAAGATATAGACCAGAATATAAAGCAAGATGGGCGTCACGTCGGCCACCGCCGCCCAAACCCGGGCATGGGTATGAAATAGATAGCTGCCGATGCCGATGGCCGCCAGAATGCATACCAGAAGCATCGCCAGTGGCATCGCCTGCCCCCGGATGCGAAAATACATCACCAGGGCCGCAATCAAAAACGCCACGTTCGTGATCGCGTTGACGGGTTCGGCCCAATAATGCGGGCCAAGCCGCTCACAGTATCCATCTATTTCCCTTGTCCAGTCCATGGATTGTCACGCTCTGTGTGCTAAGGTCGCTTCAGAAATCAGGAGCAAAGACATGAGAATCATATGGCTTGGGCATGGTGGCTTTCGGATCGAAACTGCGGGTCAGGTTCTGCTGATCGACCCATGGCTTAGCGGCAATCCGGTCCTGCCGCAAGACCAGCACGCCGTCGCCGCCACTGGCGCGACGCATATTCTGTTAACGCACACCCATTTTGATCATGTGGTTGATGTTTTGCCGCTCGCCAAAAAACTGGGTGTGCCCGTGGTCGGTCAATATGACATCATCGGGTTCTGGTCCGAAACCGAGGGCATCAAGGGAATTGGATTCAACAAAGGTGGCACCGTCAATCTAGGCGGGGTCAAGGTCAGCATGGTGTCGGCCTCGCATTCCTCAACCATGGTCACACCCGAAGGTCTACGCGCCACAGGCAGCGAAGTTGGCTTCATGATCAGGGCGGAAGGAAAAACCGTTTATGTCAGCGGTGACACCGACATCATGGCCGACATGGACTGGATGGGCACCTATTACAAACCCGATATCGGTATCCTCAGTGCCGGTGGTCATTTCACGATGGATATGGCTGGGGCCGCCTATGCCGCCAAAAGGTATTTTAATTTCCAGACCGTGATCCCCTCTCACTACAAAACATTTCCCGTACTGGAACAATCTGCCGACACGCTGATCAATGGCCTGCCCGGAGTTCAGGTAATTGAACCCGTGGTGATGCAGGTGATTGAGCTTTGATCCGGAACCGTCCTCACGCTCGGTTGTGAGGATCAGCGGATAGCCGTCCCGCGCTCTCATGGGTGTGGATTGCCACGACCGGATCGATTTTTGCATGGGCGGCCAGCATATGATTTCAATCTCATGGGATGACGCCATTGGAACATCCGGGGTTTGCATGAACGTCTTGACAGGGGCAGGGCGTGGCCGGTTTGGCCGCACAGGTAAATTGAAACCAGGGGGGACCAGGCGGGCCCGCACATCCTGCGGGATGACACAGGGATCGCGATGACAGGTAAAAAAGGGGGCTTCCCCGGCCACATCGAAAAGC
>JACOMT010000192.1 GCA_014623385.1 Paracoccaceae bacterium | reverse complement strand
TATGGGGACATGGGTGGTTTGGTCAAGGGGGTAAAAGGGGATGATTTGAAAAAATCCTGGCGAAAATCCTGGACGTGCAACATTATGTCAATCTTGCTGTCAATCCCGTGTCAACCCGCTACAAAATCAGGGACCGGGGCAAGTTGCCACCTGTACGGACCGGGTGCCGCCATCCAGGTAGCATACCAGGTTGATGGTATGTTTGCAATCCGCGTAATTTACTGTCTAGAGTCTTTGCACAGGTCTTTATCAGGGCGTGACTGACACGTCGCCCCACATGGTGGCTGCGTAACCCCGCCGACGGGGTGTGCAGGTGCTTTGCAGCATGGGGGATTGCGACAGGGTGCGGGATAAACCATGCCCCTTTCAGAGGTGTTTGGACCTTATCCTGCGCCAAATCTGGCATGCATTGATATAAATGGGTACCTGAGTATGTATTTGGGGCGATTCCCGATCTTGTGGGCGTTCCTTACACACTGCATCAACCTTTATGCATTATGATCAGTAGTATCCGTAGTGTTGCCGCTAGAACCGCCTCTGTACTTTGAGATTGTCCATGCAAAAAGACCTGTTGAAACACCTTGAATATTCGCTGGGCAAGGATGCCGGGCATGCGTCGGCCTATGACTGGCGCATGGCCCTGTCCCTGACGCTGCGGGACCGTATGGTCAAACCCTGGTTTGCCAGCACCCGCAAGACGTATAAAACGTCGGCCAAGCGGGTGTATTATCTGTCAATGGAGTTTCTGATCGGTCGTCTGATCGAGGATATGGCATCGAACCTGGGGCTGACCGAGGAGGCGCGCGAGGCGATGGCGAGTGTCGGTCAGGACTATGATGTGATCGTGCATGATGAACCGGACGCTGCCCTTGGCAATGGCGGTTTGGGCCGGTTGGCGGCCTGCTTTATGGATTCGCTCGCTACCCTGGGCATTCCGGCCTATGGCTATGGCATCCGGTATGAACACGGGCTGTTTGAACAGGATTTTTCCGAAGGCCAGCAAATCGAGCACCCGGAAACCTGGCTGACTCAGCGCCATGCCTGGGAATTTGAACGGCCCGAGGTCCGTTTCCCCATCGGTTTTGGCGGCCATGTGGAACACCGCGATGGCCGCGCGGTGTGGCATCCGGGCGAAACTGTTCTGGCTACCGCATATGATACGCCCATCATCGGATGGCAGGCGAATTGGGCCAATACGCTGCGCCTGTGGTCGGCAAAACCCGCCACGATCTTTGATCTTGACAGTTTTAACCGCGGCGATTATCTGGCGGCCAGCAGGTCCGAAGCTTTGGCCCTTACCATCAGCCGCGTACTCTATCCTGACGACACAACGGAAAGCGGCAAGGAGCTGCGGCTGAAACAGGAATATTTCTTTACCGCCGCATCAATCAAGGACCTGATCCGTCGCTATATGCGGGATCATGACGACATCCGCGCCCTGCCCGATCACGCCGCAATCCAGATGAATGACACCCATCCCGCGATTGCCGGGCCTGAATTGGTGCGCATCCTGGTGGATGAACACGGCATGGACATGGCCGAGGGGATCACGCTGGCCCGCCGGTGCCTGGCCTATACCAACCATACCTTGTTGCCCGAGGCGCTGGAACGTTGGCCCGAATGGCTGTTGGGTCGGACCTTGCCCCGGCTTCTGGAAATTATCCGGGTCATTCAGGATATGCAACTGGCGGAACACCCTGACAGCCCCCGTATCCTGGAACATGGCGATGTGCGCATGGGCGAGTTGGCATTTATCATGGCGCACAAGGTGAACGGCGTGTCGGCCCTGCACACAGATCTGGTCAAGAAAACCGTTTTTGCCGATCTGCATCGCATCCACCCGACTCGTATCGTCAATCAGACAAACGGCGTAACCCCGCGCCGATGGCTGCGCGGTTGTAACCCGGCACTCAGCAATCTGATCCGGGATGAAATTGGTGATGCCTGGGTTACTGATCTGGAGCAATTGTCGGTGCTGCGGTCGAAAACAGATGACATGGCCTTTTTATCGGCTTTTCAGTCAGCCAAGCGGGAAAACAAGGTGGCCTTGTCCAACTGGATCGCGGAAACATGCGGGATTTTGGTTGATCCAGCCGCCATGTTCGATGTGCAAATCAAGCGCATTCACGAATATAAACGACAGTTGATGAATCTGTTGGAAACCGTCGCGCTGTGGAACGATATGCGCGACCACCCGAATGCGGAATGGACGCCGAGAGTCAAAATATTTGGCGGCAAGGCGGCCCCGGGCTATTACGTGGCCAAGGACATCATCCGGCTTATCAATGATGTGGCCAAGGTGATCAATCCGGACCCTGCAACACAGAACAAGCTGAAAATTGTCTATCCGCCGAATTACAATGTCACGATGGCCGAACGGCTGATCCCGGCGGCGGATCTGTCAGAACAAATCTCTACCGCCGGTAAAGAGGCATCCGGCACGGGTAATATGAAATTTGCCCTGAACGGTGCGGTGACCATTGGGACCCTGGACGGCGCGAATGTGGAAATCCGCGATCACGTGGGGCCGGAAAATTTCTTTCTGTTCGGGCTGACCGCTGGTGAGGTGATAGAGCGGCGCAGGCATCACGGCTTTGCGCGCAATGCGATCGAGGCCAGTCCGCGATTGTCCCGCGTGTTGGACCAGATTGCCAAAGGGTGGTTTTCGCCGAACGAACCGGGCCGTTATCACGGGCTGGTGGGCATGCTCTATGATCACGACTATTTTTTAGTGACCAATGACTTTGACAGCTATTTTGAAACCCAGCGGCGTATTGATATCGCCTTTCGGAACCCGGAGAGCTGGGCCGTGACCGCGCTGTGCAACACGGCCGGCATGGGATGGTTTTCGTCTGACCGTACGATCAAGGGCTATGCACGTGATATCTGGCATATGAGTTTCCCTGCGGAGGCATTGGAGAAATCGGCATGAAGACGGCACAGCCCCTGATCGAGCCAGATGCTGCGCGGGCCTTGTCAGCAGGACATCATGGTGACCCGTTTTCGGTTTTGGGTCTGCACCCTCTGGGCGCAACACAAGTCATCCGTGTGATGCGACCCGAAGCGGATGCGGTAGAGCTGCTGTTGGCCAAGAACGGCAGAAAAATGACCGATTTGGCCCCGGTAACGTATGCACCCGGGGTTTTTGCCGGGATGGTCCCGGACCGGACCAAGCCGTTTGCCTATCGGTTGCGGATGACCCGGGGTGCGGATATATGGGAAGAGGCTGACGCCTATATGTTCGGTCCCCGCCTGGGCCAAATGGACGAATACCTGTTGGGCGAAGGTACGCACGGCGAATTGTGGAAAGCCCTGGGCGCACATGTTGGCCGCCATGGTGGTGTTGAAGGCACCCATTTTGCGGTTTGGGCACCCAATGCGGCGCGGGTTTCTGTCGTGGGCGATTTCAACGGCTGGGACGGACGGTGCCACGTGATGCGTCGGCGTGGCGCGACAGGCGTGCATGAGATTTTTCTGCCTGATGTGGGCGACGGGGCGATTTATAAGTACGAAATTCTGGATGCACACCGGAACTTGCTACCATTGAAAGCGGATCCGGTTGGCTTTGGTGCCGAACTGCCACCGCGCACCGCATCCGTTGTGCGGGACCTGAGTACATTTGAATGGTCCGATACCGGATGGCTGCAAACGCGCGGGGCCAGGCAGAAGATTGACCAGCCCATTTCCATCTACGAGGTGCATCTGGAAAGCTGGCGGCGGGTGCCTGAAGAAGGGGGGCGGTCGCTTACCTATCGTGAACTGGCGCAGGTACTGGTACCCTATGTCAAAGACATGGGCTTTACCCATATTGAGCTCACACCAGTGTCAGAATACCCCTTTGGCG
>JACOMT010000191.1 GCA_014623385.1 Paracoccaceae bacterium | reverse complement strand
TGGCCGTCCCTTGAATGATGCGGATATTGGCCTGATGGGGCACAATCCAGTCTAGATCGTCTGCGGACAGACCGGCCCGGTCCAGCGCGGTTTCGGCGGTTTCGGCCAGTTTGTCGACTGCGTGGCGGAACACCTGATTACCCTGCATCCGTAGGTATCCGGTTGTTCGGGTGCTCACCCCACCATCCACGTACAACAGGTTTTTGTACCGGCCATCGGAGTTCAAATCAGTAGCCAAAATCCCGCGGTCCGCCGTGGTACCATCCAGCTCTTGTGCCTCCAGTACTAGTGCGCCAGCCCCATCGCCAAACAGGACACAGGTTGAACGGTCCGTCCAATCCATAATTCGATTAAAGGTTTCGGCCCCTATCACCAGCACCCGTTTGGCCTGGCCCGACAGGATCAGCGCATGGGCGTTAGCCAGGGCATACACAAATCCGGCGCATACCGCTTGGACGTCAAAGGCAAAGCCGCGTGTCATGCCCAGCCGGGCCTGCACCATCGTGGCGGCGGACGGAAAGGTCAGATCTGCGGTTGAGGTGGCGAGAATGATGGCGTCAATATCATTTGGGCACCGCTCGGCATCAGCCAAGGCCGCCAGGGCCGATGCCGTTGCTAGGTCGGATGTAGTTTCTCCATCCGCTGCGAAATGGCGGCGTTCGATACCGGACCGGGTGCGGATCCATTCGTCGGTGGTGTTCAATGTCGCCTCAAATTCACTGTTTGGGACAACACGCTTTGGCAGGAAATGCCCAACCCCGATAACAACCGCACGGCATGTCATTGTAAAGCCTGTCCTTTTTCTTCCCTACCCGGCCAGCGGCCCTTGACCGGTTAGCTGGCTATCCTGCGCAACGCTTGACGCGGATGCAACCTGTGCGGAGACCTTTCCGGAAAAGCCGGACCGGGCCAGCTGAGAGGCCAGTTCGACGGCTGCGGAAATTCCGGTTGGATCGGTGCTGCCATGGGATTTGACCACCGTGCCATTCAGGCCTAGGAGCACACCGCCATTGACGCGGCGCGGATCGATCCGTTTGCGTAGGCGTTGCAACGAAGTGATCGCCAGAATAGATGCGATCCGTGAAAGGGGTGAAAACCGAAAGGCTTCGCGCAGCAGATCACCGATTAGGCTTGCCGTCCCTTCACCAGTTTTCAGCGCGACATTGCCGGTAAAGCCGTCGGTGACAATCACATCGACAGCATCGCCCGGAATGTCGCTGCCTTCGACAAAACCGACAAAATCAAAAGCCGCGCCCTCGGCAAAGGCGCTGACCAGCTCATGTGCCTGTTTCAATTCGGGCCGACCTTTGTGTTCTT
Source organism: Paracoccaceae bacterium (assembly GCA_014623385.1). Classification (GTDB taxonomy): domain Bacteria; phylum Pseudomonadota; class Alphaproteobacteria; order Rhodobacterales; family Rhodobacteraceae; genus JACOMT01. The sequence goes on along the minus strand of JACOMT010000191.1, from coordinate 2,545 downwards.
CGGTGCCGACATTCAACAGCCCGATGCGCGGGCGGGATAAATCCAGCCCGTTCCGGGCATAGGACGCGCCCATCAGGGCAAATTGCAGCAGATCCTTGGCGTCAGCACGCACATCTGCGCCCACATCCAGCATAACGTTAAACCCTTGCGGGTTGCGTGAGGGCCAGAGCACAGCGATGGCCGGGCGGTTTACGCCAGGCAGTTTACGCAAACGGATCATGCTTAGCGCCATAAGAGCACCGGTATTGCCACAAGATACGGCGACCGCCGCCTTACCCAGGCGCACGGATTCGAGTGTCGACCACATCGACGTGCCCTTGCCATTCCGCATAACATGGCTCGGGCGGTCGTCCATCGTGACGACATCCGACACATCGCTGTATTCCACACGCCCATTCAGGCACCGCCGCCGTTCGACCAGCGGCCGCAGCTTGTTTTCGGGCCCGTGCAAGATAAAGCCGATATCGGGGTTCTTGCGCACAGATTTGGAAAGGCCGGCCACCACGGCATCCGGTCCCGAATCTCCCCCCATGGTATCTATAGAAATCAGAATGCGGCCTGTGCGGTCGGATGTATCGATTTTTACTGCCGTCATGAGACTGCCTGCCGCGATCAGCTATACCGCGTCTTCGTTCAAATCGATATCGTTTGTCATGGCGACGACTTCTCTGTCATCATAGTAACCGCAGGCGATACAGATATGGTGTGGACGTTTAAGTTCGCCGCAGTTGTGGCATTCATTGGGGTTTGCAGCAACCAGGGCATCGTGTGCACGACGATTGTTACGGCGCGATTTGGATACTTTGTTCTGTTGGACAGCCATGTCTCGATCTTTGCTTGATTCTGAGCCGCCCGGATCCGGTCCAGGGGCGGCAGGTTATCTGTGGTCCGAGCGGTTTGACGCACGCCTGGGCCCATGGCCCATGGCTTGTCCAACCCTATTTCCGTGAATGTACAAGAGTACATCCAATTTCAGGATTGGCAAGCGGTCTTTGGCTGCCGCCGCTACTTTTTACGGGTTAGGGCGTCACGCAGGCCCGACAGTTGCGCAAATGGCCGCGTATCTTCGTCCTGAATAGCGATTCTGCCCGGCTCAATGTAAACTGCTTCGCCCAATTCCACACCATCCCGGCGGGGAAATTCGGGTAGGGCTAGCACCAGTGCCTCGACCATCACGGCACTGATATCGATGATATCGCCTAATGGTTCCTGGCTGTCATCCTTGGGCATTTCTACCTCATCCCATGTGGGATCTGGCATATCCAACAAAAACTGACGCGACACCTCTGTATCGATCCGGGTGGTCACCGGGTGCAATGTCACGACGCAAGGCTGCACGACCGTGGCTCCCAGTTGGCCGGTCAGCCGCCAGTCGGACTTGCCCATTGCCCTAATATCCCCCTGAAACCGCAGTTTGCGCAGGCCAGTCACGCCAAGTTGGTCCGCCAGTGCAGCAAGGACAGCACCATCCGCTCGAATGTCAAACTGTGTTGGCCGGTTCTGGGGCAGCTTCGCCACCCGAAAGCGGGCATTGGTTATCATCGCGCGGGCTTTCGTTTCTTGAATAAGAAGCATTATTAATGCAATCTGCATGGCAAGTTAGGCAAGACCAAAGGCAAAATGACACAAATGTTACCCCCTGTTTCGTCACATCTGGGCCATATGGTCCTTGGTGCTGTGTTGGGCATCGCGTTGACGGGTTGCGTCGCCACATACCGCAACCACGGTTATGTGCCGCCAGATGGGGTGCTGTCTGAAATCGTGGTGGGCGTCGATACCCGCGACACGGTTGCCGAAACCGTGGGTCCTCCATCTTCGTCCGGCGTTCTGAGCGATAGCGGCTTTTACTATGTGTCAAGCCGGGTGCGGAATTACGGCTTTTTGGAGCCTAAAGTGGTCGAACGCCGGGTGGTTGTGATCAGCTTTGACAGTTCGGACTTGGTCCGGAATATTGAGGAACTAGGCGTGCGGGACGGTCAGGTGATCACGCTGGAACGTCGGATCACGGAAACTGCGGTGGTAGACGAAACGTTCTTGCGACAGCTCTTGGGCAATCTGGGCAATTTCAACCCAGGTCAGTTCCTTGAATAATCACCGTCACCAGATTAACACATTTCAAAGACCTCTGCGTGAGCGCGTGGTGTTCGGCGAAAGCTTTGACTTGGCCATTCTGTCCGGTCCGCTGGCCTTTTCGATGGCCTTACATCGGGCAAAGTGGTTTTGGTGGTTGGGTGTTATGCGATTGCCGATGTTTGCGGGTTGAGGGTGATCTTGTTTCCGGTGCCACGCAGGTTCTGCCCGATTGCCACCATCGCCCGTCGGGCGTTTTGTTCTGACCAGCCTGAAATGTCGGGCGGTGCTTCATCGTGGCATAGGCATTGCTAAGCCCAGAAGCGGCGTTTGGATATCAGCCTGCCAACCGCTTTTCCCGCAGCCCGCAGGGGTCGATGACGGGCGGTCATTCGCATGATCCCGTCACGATAGCGTAGCGACCGCGCAAGGGCGTCCCGGCTGGCCTTGCTGGCACAGGCCCTGTCGGCCAATA
>JACOMT010000190.1:11747-12424 GCA_014623385.1 Paracoccaceae bacterium | reverse complement strand
AATCACCGCCACCCGCCTTGATTCCACGTTCCGCACCACCGGTTCCGTCAGGTGATCAAATGCCAGGGTCACGGTCGGAACACGGCCTGTCCTAATCCATAGGACTGATCGGCACCTTTTGTCCAGCAACGGTTGCAACAAGCGGATTTCATGGGCGCGCGTCAGGTCGCGCACGGCCCGCCCGTGCTTATTTATACCGGCGGTACCGCCGTGCATGTTGCCAAAGTGACGCGCGTGGAACGTGGCACCGGGCAAATTGCCAGGCCATGCATCCCATGGCCTGACGGAACAGGCCTGGTTGCTGCTCAACCATTCACGTCCACGACAACGCGGCCCTTGACCTGCCCTTTCAGAATAGCCGAACCAAGCCCCGGCAGATCGGACAAAACCGCAGGCTGAATCATGGCCTCCAGCTTGTCCATGGGCAGGTCGTCGGTAATCCGCTGCCAGGTACGAACGCGATCATCATAGGGCCGCATCACGGAATCGATACCCAACAAATTCACGCCCCGCAACAGGAACGGGATCACAGTCGCGGGCAGTTCGGCTCCACCGGCCAGACCCACCGCCGATACAGAGGCACCGTATCTCATCTGGCCCAGAACGCGGGCCAGCATGGCACCGCCCACCGAATCGACACAGCCAGCCCAGGTTTCGGTTTCCAGGGGACGTTTGAC
>JACOMT010000190.1:7728-11640 GCA_014623385.1 Paracoccaceae bacterium | reverse complement strand
AGTCAGACCATGCGCCTCCAAAGCCATCACCGCGAGCATCGCTGTAAATCCGGCGGTCCCCACCGCCATCGCCCGGCGCGTGTCAATGCCATCGGGCAGCGGGACCAGCCAATCGGCCTTGACCCGCGCCTTTTGCGCGTAGCCACCCCAATGCGTCTCGCCCACGCGCCAGCCGGTCAGGACAACCTTGTCCCCCGGTTGATAGCGCTCGTCTGCGGATGCCTCGACCGTGCCTGCGAAATCGATACCGGGCACATGGGGGTATTTGCGAACGAGACCGCCGCCGGGCCCGATGCACAGACCATCCTTGTAGTTCACGGTCGAATATTCGACCGCAACCGTCACATCTGCCCGAGGCAAACTATCGACCGTTATTCCCTTGACCGCTGCGGATGTTTTGCCACTTTCCTCGTCCCGTTCGACGATCAGCGCATTGAACATGATTTTCTCCTTTCGGGCCATCGCCCTGAATTAATTGGCTTTTTACAGCCAAAAATTATTGTGAACCGTGGCTGCGCGGGCACCGTCGGGCGTATGCACCTCAACCCGGGTCCCGGTATCCCAATGGCTTGAACGGATCATCCCAATGGCAACATTGGTCCGAAAATCCGGCGACCAGGCCGCCGATGTCACCTGGCCCACCCTTTTGCCCCCGGCAAAGACCGGCCAAGGCCGATCATGCGCGCCCACCGCTGCACCGTCAATCGTAATCGGGCGAATTTGTTGTACCGGCCCCTGCCCGGCACCACGCAACAGCGCATCACGCCCGATACATTCGATGGCGGTATCCGTGTTACAGAACCGACCAAGCCCGCATTCATACGGTGTATTTTCGTTGGTCATGTCGTTGCCATAGGATAACAAACCGCCTTCGATCCGTTCAATCAGGTTCGGGCACCCGGCCCGCACATTCAGATCTTCGCCGACGGCAAACAGGGCATCCCATAATGGCATGGCAATATCGGCACCGTCGACATAAATCTCGAACCCGCCCTGTTTGGAATAGCCCGACCGCGCAATTGCCAGATCGCGCCCGTGAAACTGGAACCAATCAAAGCGGAAAAACCGGATACTGCGGACGCGGTCACCGAACAGGCGCACCATCATATCCTCCGATTTGGGGCCCTGGACGGCCAATGGTGCCACGGCGGGTTCGCTTACCAAAACATCCAGCCGATAGCCATTCGCGATGCCCTTGACCCACAACATCAGGTCGCTGTCGGCAATCGAAATCCACCATCGATCCCGGGACAGTTTGACCGCCACCGGATCGTTCAGCATTCCGCCCGTTTCATCGACAATCGGCGCATAACAGCATTGCCCCGGAAGCATCCCGCGCAAATCACGTGGCGTCAGCATCTGCATCAGCCGCCCGGCATCCGAACCCCGCAATTCCACCTGGCGTTCACAGGACACGTCCCAAACTTGCACATGTTTCTTGAGATGGTGGTAATCCGCCTCAATGCTGTCAAATACGGTTGGCAACAGCATGCGGTTGTAAACCGTATAAGCCTTGGCACCAGCAGCCTCGACAGCCCGAGAAAATGGCGTGCGCCGAATGCGGCACGACGGGGACAGAGCGACCATCAGACCTCCTCCCGCATGATAAAGAGCATGGGGACCAGCACAGCCGCGTCGGCCTCGGTCGGCATAATACGGATTTGCCCAGGATGACGGTTTTGGTGGTTGAACATATGGGTCACGCACAGCACCAAGCGCTTGGTGAAGCGCGCCGACATTCATGTCCATGTTGTCGGCCCACAGACCGGATACGGCCATCTGTGCGAACGCGCTTTGCGCCCCATGCTGCCAGGATTGGGGACGGATTCGCGCTGTTTGAAATGCCGCCTTGTGGCGGCTCTCCACTATCCACTATGAAACCGTGACCTCCAGATTTGATCACCCCGCAGAACTATGGTCAGGCGGTCGCCAACCGCGAACCCTGTTCGGCTCTAAAACTGGGGAGATTCCAACTACCCCCGAACCTCAGCGGGGCCATACCATGCACCAGACGACTCAAAAAAGAAAAATTCACCCGCTCCCCGTTCCTCATCTAACCCTTTGTCCTTCTCATCAAAAAAGCGATTTAAAATCTCTTAACACGCTTCGCGAGATTCCAAAAGATAAGCCATATGCGGTCCTGATCGATTAATACCCACATGTAATACCGATATGCCATTTTTACCTCCTTAGCAGTTTGAAAATTCCCGCCTGGATTTATGTAGGGGATAAATACTAGTGTGAATGACATGAAAAGTACACTTGGGTAGAAAATGATTCGTTGCAATAAATTTTCAGAGAATTTGTAAAATTTTCCAAATAAGAAATGAGTTGAATCACAAAGAAGTACGAAAGCCACTCTAGAATATTAGCCAGGATTTATGTTGACCGAGGTTTAACCACGAACACTTAAACGTGGCACGGTCCAAAATAACCAGATCGTAGTGGCCATCGTCTATAAACGCTTGTACTTGGGCTTCAGACTTCAGACGTGGGATCGCAATCCTTTGTGTGTCAGATTGTGCATTGGCAGGCTGGAAATAAACTATTAATATGAGTACGATGGATGCAAGAAAGGACTTAATATTATAGTGGCATCCTTGTTTGTTTTACTCTTCTATGAAATATTCGAAATTCGAAAGATAAAGCATTGAAATGTAATAAAAACATGTTACGGATAAACAGTGATTGATTGCAATTTTTGCACAGGATCGAGAATTTTCAGTCATTTACAAATCAAAGTGACACTGCAAAAATTTATAAAGCAAACATTTATAAAAATGCGGATACTAATTCATCCGCTCAGCCATATCCATAGCAATTTTTTTCTCTTGGGCCCTGGTACAACCTGTCCAAAGCCTTTAACCGACACAAACCCTATACACGCCAAACTATACGCATCCGCCAAATCATTGTTTTTGGCGTGCACCCCCACCGCTTAAACACATGCAAATCTGCGGGCAAGGCTGCTATTGCGTATCTGTCGTTGCCTGTTTTGCCATGTATGACGGCATGACATGATCACGCGATCATCCTTGTTGATCATCGGCTGGCACCGTTCCAGTCAATTGCACAGATTTCCGCCGATTTGCCCGAAAAGTCCCAAACCCGGCCATAATCGCGAACCTTGGATTTTGTGCCGCGCGCCACGATGATGTCCGGCCCCATCCAGTATTTGGAATTAGATATTACCACCGGGCGGTCGTCATCCTTACCCGCCAGCATTGCAATTTCGCCCTGAATGCGGCGCCCGATGCTGATCCTCCGCTTTTTGCCGTCGCGTTCGATCTGAACGGGCGCGCGTTCGGCACCGATGATGTCCGACACCAGCATAGTGAACAGGCCGGTGGTCCCGCCCGCTGTCCCGCTGAAGATCCGCAACAACCCATTATACGCCTTGTCAGTGGCGCGTTCATCAACATAGGCCGCGACTTGCCACCGGCCTTCGCCCATGCGCCCCGGGATATCCACCAGCAGGCCGACGCTCAGACCGCTCAGATCCTCGCCCTCGTAATGGCCATCGTCGATGATAACACCCATCCAGGCATGGCAATGGCCTTCGGTCGGCGGATGCGCGCCCAGGCTGACCACACAAGGACAGAACACGTCACAAGAACAGTTCAGGATCAATTCGCCCTTGATCGCCCAATCAGTGGGTGTCATCTGCCGCCGCTTGGGGTTCGGCAAGCGGCTGTCAATTCGTTGGCTGATCGGCAAGCGGTCCGCATCAGAACGTTTGTGTGTGGTCATATTATCCTCCCATAACAACCGGATAGGCGATGACAGCCACCCCAACCAGGATCAGCCCGGCACCCAGTGGTCTGATGATATGATGCCCGATTTCGGGTAGTTTTTCGATGACCATAAACAACGTCGCTAGGCCCATCCACAAAAGGCTCATGACCCCCCCGA
>JACOMT010000190.1:3828-7716 GCA_014623385.1 Paracoccaceae bacterium | reverse complement strand
CCCGACAAACCCCAGCGCCATGAATCCCCAACAGCACCCGACACAAAACGCGCCCAGGCCCAATCCCATGCGAACACCACCGGGAAACCCGGTTTTCCAATACCCCAGAAAATAGTGCATAGGCGCATGACATACGCCATGACAAATATCTTTGGCGCGGGTGAACTGAAACGCGCCCACAATTATCAACATCGCACCGGATACCCACATCTCGCGCGCGATGCCCAGCATGTCGATGATACCCGCGAACAGCAGTGCCAGTTGAACACCCGTTATCGCCGCTGCAAAAGCCAGCCAGACAGTCACATATCCCAGCAGAACGCCGAGCCAGCCTGCATGCGTGCCATTGGCACTGTGCATCAAGTCTTCGTAACTTCGCAACGTCGGCACCATCGCGGGCAGCATCATCGCCGCCATCATCACCGCCCACATGCCAAACAGCGGCCAGAACCTGGCCATCGGCATATCCATATCCATGCGCGGGTCCATCTGGCGCATCCTATTACCTATCGAACCGGGCCGCCCGATCAGGTCCAGATCCATGCCAACGCTCATCTGATACAACCACCACCAGGCACACAGGATAATGCCGAACAACCCCAGCCAAAGCGCGGATCTTACAAGGTGCGGCATGAAAAGCCTCTGTTTGCCGGGTAAGTGTTTTTGGTAGAATGTCAAATATTCAAGGGCATGCCAAATGCAAATCGATCCGAACAGCCCGGTCGAGCGTCGAGCTGTCGGCTCTGTCGGGCCAAATCGCCAAAGCCATTCGCGATGCCATCATTTCGGATAATGTGTATCGTCGATACAGCCCTGCCGTCTGAAGCAGAGATTTCCGATTCATTTGCCATTTCGCGCCCCCGGTACGCGAAAGGCCGGATTTACCGGGCAACCACCGCCGGTCCGGCCAACGGTGAACCGAATGCGTTCAATACAGAACAAAGGCCGGGCAATACCCCCTGATCGCCCCAGGGCCTGGCAGTGCTCCCCTTCCCCGACCGGGAAGGTCGCAGCCGGGCCGGTCTGTCCGGCGGGCCCGGACCCCCGCGAAAGGGGATGGCCCACCGCGAGGAGGTCTGACACAGGAAACCGCCGCGCTGCCATGATCGGGGAACGCCCCTACACGCCACCCCTGTTCAAAGCCGACATTGGTCGGCTCGGATACACACTCGGATACACAGGGTTCAGTATACTATCCAAATGCTAAATGGATGACCGTTAATCGCGATCATCTGGCCTGAAACCTGCTGTGTAGCTTTGAACGTGAGGAACACGGGCCATGTCCGCGATGTCCTGTGCCTCTCCGACCGCCTAATCCCGCCTAATCCCACCTTGAGTATCATTTCTGTGATCCAACAGGAATAGAGCGCATCGCAGGTCATGTCGCGCAATTCGGCCTCGCACACCAAGACACCCTCTATCCACGGGCCTTGGGTCGAGCCCGGACAAATTACATTCATCCGACCCCCGTGCTACCCCAGCTCCATAGCCCGGGGTTTCCATCAGTCCGATCACGCCCCATTTTGCCGCTGCATAGAGGAACCGGCCCGGATAACCGTGCAGCCCGAAGTCAAAAAGTGATCAGGATAGCCCCCGCCCCGCCGCCCTTCCTCAGCAATGCGGCCACCTTGGCCGCCAGGAAACAGCCGTCCAGATTATCACCAGACAGGCGGACCAATCCGCTAGCGCGATATCCTAAACAAATTCTGTCGGTCCCACGATCCCGGGCCCGGTCAGTTTAGCAAAAGCACCGTTACTGCGTCCGGATCTGGGACATCCAGGCATCACCCGATCCATTCCACCAAGATGGTCGCCAGGGCCGCAGGATCCAAAATTGTTGACTCAAATCTGGCCCCCCGCACCGCAAACTCTTCGGCCATGGCGCACCCAATGCCTGAGCTACCCGCCGTGATTGAACACACATCACCTTGGTTGCCCGGTATAGCGGCCTGGACCGTAGCACAACGGCCAGCGTATCCGCCGTGAAATCAGGCATATCCGCCGGGGGCGGTGCTTCTCCAGGCTCATATAGATCGGGATATGTTCCCCGATAGCCAGGCATCCGGTTTCTGACAAACATCTCATGCAACAGATGCATCTTTTTGCCGCCACCATCCAAGACCCGGGTTCGGATCTCGATTCGCTCGACCACGGGCCTCATCCAGATACTGGATATGGGTTTCCGTCGTAAAGAGGCTGCCGCCCAAAGCGATGTCATCCATATCACAGCCGATCCGTCGATCCGGCAAAGGCATCCAGATATCGAACTCTCGGTCATGTGGCCATTATAGTCCAGCCAATCGACCGGCACCTCGACCGGCATCGCGTGCCGCATGGTCACCACCGGCTGCGCATCATCGGTCACATCATCCGCATTGCGGATCATCCCAGTACCATATCGTGTCCGGTCGTGGACATTTAACACGGCACCCGCGCCCCAATCGCGTGGTTTCAGCGCCTGCATCATGTCCACCATATTATCCATCCCGTTGTCATCACGGATCCGCTCCAGTTCGCGGATCGTGTGCGCCCCGGATTGTGCATTCGATTACCCGGCAATCAAATCGACCAGCTCGTCGGTGAATTCCGGCACATCCATCAACCTGATCCAGGGCTATTTCAGCGCGAGGCCAAACCGGGCCATGAGATGCTTCATACCGGCCACCTAGTAGATATCAAAGCCCGCTACATAAGTGGAGGATGCGGACAAACCATCAAAACCCGGTATGCTGTTGGAGGGCGTTCAGGAGTGGTTTGATGCACCTGTTTTTGTGGTTCTTGTCGAACGCGAATCGGATCGGCACAGACGGCGTTCTGACCAGGATTGACGCCCTCATGGACTGGCGGTAGTTTTCGCCGACATGCAAGCCGCGGGTTGGGGCGTACCGGGATCGGACCTCAGGGTTATGATCCGCTGGTCCGCTTCAACTGTCTGCTGACCGGGCCGTAACGGGGTAGCCCAGTAAAAGATCATCTATCTGTATTGGGACAACAGCATCCCAGCCTATGAACAGAGGTATTCGCTATACGCGATACGAATCGTACAGCACGGATGAAGCGCTTCTGATCGGTACATTCAGGGCCCATACACCGATTACCGAAATCGATGGCAAACCCATTGGGGATAGGTCACGCCCGGTGCTGGCGCGGCTTTAGGCCCTGTATAAAGATCTGATTGCCGCCGATGTGGTACGCCAAAGGCGGCGCGCACGGCTTAATACGGCATCGGATGCGCCTGATGGGCGGCGGTGATGTCGTCCAGAACCTCTTGTGACAAGGTCACCTCGACCGAACGGACCGCCTGGTCAAGCTGCTCCATGGTGGTCGCACCAAAGATAGCTGAGGCCATGAAAGGACGGGTCCGGCACCAGGCCAGTGCCATGTGCACCGGGTCCACACCGTGTCGGTTGGCGATATCCAGATAGGCCGCGACAGCATCATAAACCCGCGCGGAATCGCGCCCGCCTAATTGCGGGCTTAGTGATTTGCGCGAACCATCTGGCACGGCACCGTGCTGATATTTGCCAGTCAAAAGACCCGTGGCCAGTGGTGAAAAGGCTAGTAAGCCAACATCTTCATTCACGCCCAGCTCTGCCAAATCCGTGTCATACAGACGGCAGAGCAACGAGTATTCGTTTTGAATCGACGCGACGCGTGGCAGGCCCTTGTCCTCGGATAGACGCAACCATTGCGCGGTGCCCCAGGCACTTTCATTCGAGAGGCCAAAGTGTCGGATGGTGCCGCGATCCACCTCTTTTTGAAGGGCTTCCAGGCAATCCAGCATGTTGTCCAGTGTTTCGGTTTTGTTTTGCATTGAGGGATCATAGGTCCAGTTTTGGCAGAACATGTAACTGCCACGATTGGCCCAGTGGAACTGATAGAGGTCAA
>JACOMT010000190.1:0-3802 GCA_014623385.1 Paracoccaceae bacterium | reverse complement strand
TATGGGGATGGTTTTTGACGAAATTGGTGCACCATCGCGAACAAATTTCAGCCCCTCACCCGAATGTTTAGTGGCCAGAATGTAATCGGCGCGGTGCCCGGTCCTGGCGTGCCATGTGCCGATGATTTCCTCTGTCCGGCCAATGGTTTCTGCCGATACCGGGTTGACGGGGTACATTTCGGCGGTGTCAATAAAATTGATGCCAGCGTTCAGCGCGTGATCAATCTGGGCATGACCTTCGGCTTCAGTGTTTTGCGTGCCCCATGTCATCGAGCCCAGACACAGCTCACTCACCATCAGGCCGGTCCGGCCTAGCGGGTTCATTTTCATGGTGACCTCCATTCGATTATTCAGGTAGACACTGTGGTACGCAGGCGGAAATGGCAAGGGTAAGCAGTTGCAAGGCAAGGAGGTTTGCTCGATTTACACAATGGCCGACGGCGATATGTGGCGGTATGGAATTGTGCTGCGGGGACAGATTTGTGCGGTCGTTTTCCCGTGCAGGGCTTGAGCTGACACAAAATATAAATAAACGGCGTATGCATTTTGTTCAGAGGGTCCTATATTTTGACAGGAAGTTGACAGGAAGTTTTGCTGTAAAGTCTGGCGAACCATCCGGTTGGCAAGGCTCTGCGTGCCGCGGTCTTCGGGCGGAATACGTCAGGCGGAATACGATGTCTGGTTATCCGGAATCCCTGACCGGGTTTCAGAAGCGTTTTTCCGATAGGGATGCCTGCACCGCCCGGCTGTTCGACCAGGGGGCACTGGCCGGATGGTTTTGAGCGTCCCGCCTGCGGGCACAGGGAGTGCTGTGCATTGCAGACCGGTGACCACGTGGTCCCGGGCCGCTTATATCTCCGCGCTGGTTGATCCTGATCACAAACTATTATCGGGGCGGTGGAAATTGAACGGCGCGACGAAAACCTGCCCGGGACTTATGCGCCTGTCCGGGATTTTCGGATTACACCGCCCAACCCTGCGCGGGGTTGTCGAGGGCAGCGTCATAAAATTCTCCAACGTCAAAGCGTGGAAAATCAGCGTCTGCCATGATCCGGGGGCAAAGCACTTGCAATCCTGCCTCAATGGATTCGTATTCCGTTTCAATCTGAGGCTGCATCGGCACGCAGGCTTGAAATCGCTGCTCAATCCGGTTATGAAGAGCAAACCCGTGCCCTGCAAGATGTTGACATCGTCTGAACAAAGTGCATAAGCTTTTAAGCTGAGAGCCTCCGCTCACTAGCACTAGCAGCGTGCCCGCCGTTGCCAATCTCGCGCCGCTGTGCTGCGGACCTGCCTGACACTGAAGGCGGTTTCTTTGTGGGTTCCCTATTTGTCACCGTTACCAACTGTGCATGGCACTGACATCAGCCTGTCCCTATGGACAGGCTGATGCGCAATATCTTCACCTTCGCCCTGCCGCGCGATATCCGCTCGGAACTGGTCAAGGGTACCTTGGTACTGCACCTATGCATGGTGTTCATCCATTTCCTCGGTCACGGCCAGCTTATCATCCTGGGCGACCATCACGTTGAAGCGGCCCATCTGTTGATGTCCGACCCGGGCTATGTGCCACACCTGGCGGTCCGAATCGATAAACTTGGACAGCCGTCATTTTCTGATCAAAAGGCAGAACGATTTAGCCTGGCACCTGCGGTCATTGCGTCTGCTCATTTTTTGCATGCTGTTGTCAGCGAAACCGCACTGAGCCTATTTGCAAAAGACCTCTGCGTGAGCGCGTGATGTTCGGCGAAAGCCTGGATTTGGCTATTCTGTCCGATCCGCTGGCTTTGCATCGGGCAAAACAGCGGGCAAAGCGGTTTTGGTGGTCTGGGTTTACGCGATTGCCGGTGTTGGCGGATTGAGGGATAGCTCCCCGACAGGTTCTGTTCGATTGCCACCAGCGCCAGCTGGGCGTTTTGTTTTGACCAGCCCGAACTATCGGGCACAAGCGTACATAGATCGAGATTGCAAAATAGCATGAAATCCAACCGCAGTTGAGGGTACCCGCGCCAGCTTTGGGGTGCCGCTGCCCGATCAGCAGACACTTGAAGCGGACCAGCGGATCATAACCCCGCGGCCCGATTACGGAGCGTCTCAACACACAGCTGGCATGTCGGCGAACACGACCGCCAGTCCATGAGGGCGTCAATCCTGCTCAGAACGTCATCTGCGCCGATCCGAGAACCGCGTTCGACACGAACCGCGCAAAAACAGGTCCATCAAACCACCCCTGAACGCTTTCCAACAGCATACCGGGTTGATCCCTCCAATTATGCAGAGGTCTTTAAAAGGGAACTATCCCCGTCAGCCACATGGCCATCACAGTGGGCCCAGACAATCTGACCGCATCGATCATCAATGTTTCTGTTCGCACCAGATTGATCTTTACAACCGAAATGTTGAAAAGCCCCAGCGTGCTGGACACCGCTACCCATCCCCAAGTGCGGTTTGTGTCGCATCGTATCCGGTCGGCCCGGGACGGGTGCCTGTCTGGCGGAGGTTGGATCACCGACGATCTGACAGTCAAAGGTACAATTCGCACGCATATATTTGATGCGGACCTGTTTCGTCCGACGGAATTGGCCGCTGCCGGTCTGTCGGTGCTGCACGTATGGTTATTTGGCGGTCTCAGCTGCGGGACGTTTGGCACATATAAATATGCCAAACCGGTTGGCGACACCGTCACGCTGGATATCCGTACAATCATTCGCACCGCGTGACAAAGCCGCCAAAACCGACCCTGCAAAGTCGAATAAAGAAAAGAATCGCGAATCCATAAACGCAAGGTAGGCCTGTTATGCGAACGCTTATTTCATTTACCGCACTTTTCCTGTCGGTCGCTCTCTTGCAGTTTTCCTCGGGCGGGGTCGGTCCTTTAGATGTGCTATCGGGGCTGGAGCTGGGATTTTCCACGGAACAGATCGGTCTATTGGGGTCAGCTCATTTCGTCGGCTTCTTTGTCGGCTGTTGGTGGGCACCGAAATTGATGGGAGATATCGGACATTCCCGGGCCTTCGCAGCCTTTACCGCCGCAGGGGCCATCGGGCTGTTGGCGCATATGGTCATCGTGCACCCCACCGCCTGGGCGGTGATGCGGATCGCGTCCGGTATGTGTGTTGCAGGGTGCTATACGGTCATCGAATCCTGGCTGCAGGCCAAGGTGACCAACAACACGCGCGGTCGCACAATGGGTGTCTATCGCGTAGTGGATATGACCGGATCGTTGTTAGCCCAACTGATGATTAGCGTTTTGGAACCGGCAGACTACGTTTCGTACAACTTTCTGGCTATCTTGTGTTGTGCAACCCTGTTGCCGCTGACCCTGACTCGGGTAAAACAACCCGAAACACCCGATGCGCCGCGCCTAAGACCGATGCTGGCGGTCACTCGGTCGCCATTGGCCGCCGCAGGTGTCATTGTTGCCGCGCTGTCATCGGCCAGTTTCCGTATGGTCGGCCCGATCTATGGTCAAGAAGTGGGGCTGAGCGTTGATCAGATCGCCTGGTTCCTGGCCACCTTTGTGCTGGGTGGGGCGCTGGCACAGATCCCTGTCGGTTGGCTGGCGGACAAGTATGACCGGCGTTGGATACTGATCTGGCTATCAATTGCCTCGACCATCAGCTCTTTTGTCACAATCGGCACGCAGGGCATGGGAATAATCGGGGTGATGACCAGCTCCTTTCTCTTCGGCTTGGTCAGCTTTCCGATTTATTCGGTCGCAGCAGCACACGCACATGACTTTGCAGAGCCAGAAGAACGGGTCGAGCTGTCGGCGGCCCTAATGTTTTTCTTTGCGATTGGC
>JACOMT010000189.1 GCA_014623385.1 Paracoccaceae bacterium | reverse complement strand
GTTCCGCCGACTGCGACTGGAAATCGCCCATCAAAAAGGCAGAGCTGAACTGGCACAAGAACAACGGGATATCGCGCGCACACAACGGGATCAGGCCCGCGCACAACGGGATGAGGCCTTCAAGGCGGCACAAAAGCATCTTGACTACGATGGTTTGAAGGAAATTGAACGGCAAAGGCAAAAGGCTGAACTGGCGCTCGAACAGCGGGACGTTGCGCGCGCGCAACGGGATGAGGCCTTCAAGGCGGCACAAAAGCATCTTGACCACGCAGGTCTGAAGGAAATTGAGCGGCAAAGGCAAAAAGCTGAACTGGCGCGCGCACAACGGGATCAGGCACGCGCGCAACGGGATGTGGCCCGCGCACAACGGGATGAGGCCTTCAAGGCGGCCCAAAAGCATCTTGACCACGCAGGTCTGAAGGAAATTGAGCGGCAAAGGCAAAAGGCTGAACTGGCGCGCGTGCAACGGGATGTGGCGCGTCAACAGCGGGACGATGCGCGCGCGCAACGGGATGAGGCTCGGTTTCAGCGCAGAGAGGCGATGGACATCGCCAAAAGGGCGGAAACACGCCTGGATACCGTCAGGGCGAAAAAGAAGCTGAATTATCTCAATGAGATTAGGGAGGCCTACAAAAAATACTCCGAAATCAAGGCCGAAAACCCCACTCTTGAACAAGCCCCGCTTATAGTCAAAGAAATGCATAACGGGGTTCACCCGCCCAATTTCAGCCAGATATTTCCCGAACGTGCGACGCCTCCAGAAACCGTCGCCTTTATCACGGTCAGCAACTATCTTTTTGTACCAGGCCTTGAGGTTCTGGTGAACTCTCTTCTTACAGTCTATCCGGATTTCCGCTCCGATATCATCGTATTTAACGATGGCACGATTTCCGATTTCTGCCAGAATAGACTCAAGGCGATGTATCCGCGGATCTATTTTGAGGAACCGGATATGACCTGGATACCCGAGATCCCGCAGGACAGTGGCAATCGCAAGCGAATCGGAATCTTAGGTTATATGAGTGTTATGGCGCTGGGAAAAGCCCAATACAAACGTGTGGTTGTGCTGGATTCCGACACCGCCATCATCGATGACATCAGCATGTTCTGGACCGGTCGAGATCGTCCGCTGGGCAGCACCGACCCTGTCGGTCCGGTGGACCCGGACCATATCTTCACTTGTCAGGATTACGGTGACCGCCCTTGGGCTGCCTTGTCACCAACGCTGCAGAAGCCGATCATCAACAGTGGCATCATTTCAGTGCCGCGTCGCTATATGGCAGCCTCGGATCTGGACGAGATCAAAGCTCTGGTCAGCCAGAACCACGAAGCCTTTTGCCCACTGCTGGATCGGTTCGCCGATCAAAAGGCCTGGAACCGCTTTATCTATGCACGCGATACGCAATTCCTGCCGATCAACTTTAACTGCAACATCAGGTTTCTTGATAAGTTCCGCGGTGGCGATATCAGCTTTGTCCGGATGATCCATTTTGCCGGCTACAAACCTTGGTTTGATAAGAGTTATATTGATGACGCGTTGATCCCCGAAACCGAGTCTGCCGCGGTCAATCCGGGAATTTGGCGCGACCTGAACCTGTGCTGCTTGGGCCGGATGCGCCAGAAACAATACCAGAGGGAAATTTCGTCCCGCCCGAACTATTTCAAGATGATGGACAACCCTCGGATATTGAACGGGGAACCTACCTGTATGTTCATCGGCAATGGTCCGTCGCTGAATGAAACCGATCTGTCACGTTTGCAGAATTTTGAAACCTTCGTCTTCAACTGGTTTTTGCTGCATCCGGAATTTGACACGCTCAAGCCCAAGAATTTGGTCTTGGGCTCGCATATGTTCTTTGGCGGCTGGCAAACGCAGCGACCGACAATACCCAAGGAATATATCGCAGAACTGCGTGAAAAATCCTGGCGTCCACAATTGTGGACCAGTTTTTATTTTCGGGAATATTTTAATAACTGGGAATTGAAGGATGAATTCGATATCCGCTATGTGCTCTTTGAAAAACCGCATAAGGATTTCGTCGATGTCACGGGCACACCAAATATGGATGTACGCGGTTTTACCCATGACGGGCGAACCGGGGTGCTAAGCATGGCCCTACCGACGGCACTGGAAAAAGGATATCGCCAAATCGCGCTGGTTGGCTGTGACAGCAACTATAACCAGAGTGCCAATTCCGACAGTAATTATTTTTATGATGCCGCCAAACATGTCAGCAAGAAAACCCGCCAGGACAGTCTAACCCAAACCTGGGTCAATGACGGGCCGGGCTTTTTTGCATATACACGGATTCACGATGCGTTGCAGCAGCACGGCGGTGGGTTTTTGGATTTCACCCTGAACGGGGCACTGCCATTGCCCAAGGGGGATCTAAATACGCTTTAAGCAGGTGGCCGCGCGTTTTCGACTGGCGGTCCCGGAGGCCAGAAAACTAGTATATCTTCTGTTCGCCTATCACGATAGGGTTTTTGACGGTGCTTTATCTGCCTCGCACTCTGTTCCGAATGTGTACGATTTGCAACGCTTTTCGTTTCTATGATGATAGCCTCTCATGCTGTCCCTCGCGGGCCAGTGATGTGCGGATAACACACTGTGGCCCGGCACGCTCGATGTCCAGATGGGCGGAAGATTTTGGTCGGCTTTTGAACCGAGCTGTGCGATGGTTCTTGGGCTGATGGACGTGATCACCCTTGCCAAGGCGATTAATCATTATCCTTTTAAACTTAAACATCCTGCGGGTGCTTGAGGTACCCGTGCCCCTGTTTGGCGGGCTATTTTTGCCGGGTGCCAATTGCACCGTCAGATCCAAGCATTTATAAGACCTCTACGTGAGAGCGTGATTTCCGGTGGAAGCTTCGATTTGATCATTCTGAAGACCTCTGCATAATCGGAAGGTTGCGAACAAACCATCAACCCGGTATGATCTTGGTATGCTTTCAGGGGTGGTTTAATGCATCTGTTGTTGCGCAAAGCGGCGGTTCGGATCGGTGAAGATGACGTTCTGACCAGAATTGATGCACCAGTCGGCTGGCGGTGGTTTTCGCCGACATGCAAGCCGCGGGTTGGGGCACTCCGGGATCGGGTCTCAGGGTTTATGACCACGCTGATCCGCTTCAAGTGTCTGCTGATTGGGCAGGGGCATGGACCCCGCGGCCCAAAGCTGGTGCGGGTACCCTCAACTGCGGTTGGATTTCATGCTGTTTTGCGGCCTCGACCTCTTATGCACCTGTGCCCGATGAGACGACCCGTTGCCGTTTTCGCAACACGCTGGTGAAGGGCGGTGCCCACGATAATCTTCTGCCCGGGGATTCCCGTCAAATCTGTAGGACAACAGAAATAATACCCAATCCGGCTGAGGGCGGCTGAACCCGCCTGAGAGACCGAAAAACGCGTGGAACAAGGGGTTTGGAAGGGGGGGGTGTTCAGCCCGGTGCGGGGCATGCGTCATAATCGGTGCTGCGACGGTGATTTGCCCAATCCCGGCCAAATGGGGGCGGGGACCCATCGGAAAAGCAGAATTTTTCCCGGGATTTCAGGGGCCGGAAAGGGTGCCCAGGGTCCCGGAACACCGGGATTAACCGTGATTACAGGGGCGTTTAACGGGTGTTTATTGGCGCGTTATCGCATCTGGCGCAACCGGGTTCAGGGCTTACCCCCAATAGTCAGAGGCTGCTCTAATGCCGAGGATGTCCCAGGGCGGTGTCCAGCGGTTGCCGCCCGCGTCGGGCCATCCTTGCCGGGCGGTGCTTTCTTCTGTGGGCATGTCGAGGTTTTCGATGCCGTGTGTGTCGGCCCAGGCGGTGATGCGGGCGATGGCATCGCGCAGGGAGTGCCGCAGCCGGTGAATGTCTTGCGGCTCTGGCAGACCCTCACCCCGCGGCAGCACTGGGGATTGCCCGTGGCCAGGGTGTCACGCAGCCAGCCCACCGACTGGCCCGGGTCGTGATCAGTGAACACAAATCCGAACAGCCAGTAGTCGGGTCCGCGCGGTTGCGCGGATCCGTGTTTCTTCAGTAGCATAGTCGATGTACCCGGTCTGCGCAAGGGTGCTGGCTGGGTCAAGGACCGGGCGGGCGCTATTCAGGTTCCTTGCTCGGCATCGATTTCCAGTAAGAGGTTATGGACAGTCTGTATCTCACGTACCAGTTCGCCGACCTCAAACGGTTCAAAATCGGAAATACTGTAACACAGGCTTTGCCGCCCTTTGGTACCCGTCGCTCTACTTAGTTCAACGAGTTCGACATCCGCGTGCTCAAAGTCATCAATACAGTATACCTCGCGGATCAAGTGAAGCATGATCCTGATCTGGGGATGCGTAAGCCGGGTTGCTCTTGGATATGGATACTGAAAAACGGCTGTGCCACCCCGAGCAATATAGAAGTCAAGATCAAATGAAATTTTGCGATGTGGACCGATTCGAAGCTGTTTCTGATCATGCTCAAAAGACAGAAATTCCTGGGTCGCCAAATAGTCAAAGAGGGCAAGAGCAACCTCCAGGTTGTTATCAAGATTTATGTCATTTGAGTCTGCACTTATGGCTTTTTCGATTTCTTGCCGTGTGGGTGCCGGAGAGTTATCCAGCCCCAATGGAACGCGGTATATTCTGCGTAGACTGCGACGGAACGCCTTGTAGTTTTGGGGAATGTTTTTGGGTTTAATGAAATTTCTCAGCCAGTCCTTGCGCTTGCCTAAAGGGACCGCAACTGCACGTGCGATATCCAGAAACATCATTCGGTCCAGCAAATTTGCTATGCGACTTTTGTTTGACATGGACTTAGGTCCGTTTGAAGCCCTCAAACCTGTCGCGGATGATATCGTCGGGGATTTTCATGCCGAGATTGACCGAGGTTTTGGCGAGTCGCATGGTTTCTGACCAGGGGGAACCCGGGGCGTGGGTCTTGTCAACCAGAGCACCAGTCGTCATCGCCAGATATGGGTCAAGCCAGGTTTCAATTGTTTTGATGGCCTGATTGTCCGTGATCGGAGGGAATCGAGTTTGTTCTCTTGTCACCGGATTTAATTTCAAGGCCGGGTCCGTGATGGGTTCGCGACCAAACCGGTTAAACGCTGCCCTCAGGGCGGTATGGACCGGGCCGCGTTGCCAGGCCTGAAATTCGGATTTTACCAGTGGTACGTCAAAATCCCTCAGATGGTGCCCATGCAGAAAATAGACGATCTTGTTGATTTGTAGCTGGGTGATTTCAAGGTCCTGTTCCCATGCACGGTTCAGAACCTCGTTTGCAATTTGGCGCGCGTCATGCATGTCGTTATCCCCCTAGTGAGTTCCCCTGAACGATTGCCCTTTCCCCCGATGGGTCAAGAGGACTTGTCGCTTTGACGGGATAGCCGACATCCTATTGCTATTCCGGAATGTATGCAACCAGATTGCAGACGGTGTGGCCAAGGCGGCTAGCCTGAATTGGCGGCATCGGCTGTTCGGTTTGGGGTTGCCCCAGGTATCAGGTCATACACATGCACCATGTACAAGCCCGTGACATGGCTGCTGCATGGGCTTGTGGACAATTGGGGCATCCTGATGCTGTGTGCCAAATCGGGTGTGATGTTTTTCCATCTCTACTACATCACCGGTCGCGATCATATTCGGTACGTCTATTCGAACTTTCCCATTGTCGAACGCGAAGAGGTGGTGAGATGGTGGGGTACCTAACCGGTTCTGCGCATGCCTGGCCCGCCTGGATGCCCCCCGATGTGGGCGTCAGGCTGTAACCGATGTTCTTGTCGCTGGTTCGGGTCAGATCAACCAACGACGTTATAGCCGCGTCCGCGCATACAGTTACGGACGATCGATTCTTGCTGCTGCGTGTTTTCCAGCCCCGCACCGGCGGCCCCGACAAGGCCCCCGATTATGGTGGCATCCAGCACGTTATTGCCTTTGTTCTCGGCAATTGCAGTCACTGCGGCGGCCACACCGGCGGCGGTGGCGATGGTCGCGGTGTCTTCGGCACCGAGCGTCGGGTTCGACGCGGCCAGGTTCTGACACGCGGCCAGATCCCCGCTGTAATTGGGGGTCACCGGGCCGTCGATGATGGGGGTATAGTTGAATCCTGTATTGGAACAGGCGGCCAGGGCAATCAACGGCACGGTGGCCAGAACAGGAAAGCGGAACATATGCGCGTCCTTCAGTTTGAAATCATGCGGGGCAAGGGTAGCATCCCAGGACCTGTCATGCAAGTTGGGTAATTCAGTTAACAACCAATGCCAAACTCCCCGGGCCAAGGGGGTAAGACCCAAGGATCCTATTATGCAAGGGGTAGGTTATCAATGGTACCCTTGTCTGGTGTTGGACAGCCTGTTGTATGGGATGACCAAGGGTAGTTACCGGGCCCTCGCGCGACACGTGCGACGCAATGGCCTTAGTTTCATATTTTGTGTTCCCGGGTCAAAGGATGGGCTGCAGATGACACTGGCCTGCGTTGATTTGTATATCCTAAGACCTCATGCATAATTTTGGAAGACTGCGAACAAATCACCAATCTAGTATGCTCTTTGTGAGGTGTTCAGGGGTGGTTTGATGGACCTGTTTTTGCGCTAAGCGGCGGTTCGGATCGGCGTAGACGACGTTCTGACCAGGAGGATTGACGCCCTGATGGACTGGCGGTCGTGCTCGCCAGTCCTGAAGCGCGCCCTCAATTGCGGTTGGATTTCATGCCGTTTTGTGGTCTCGATCTCTCTTTGCGCCTGTACCCGATGCGACGACCCACTGCCGAAGCGGTGATCATCGGCACCACACTA
>JACOMT010000188.1 GCA_014623385.1 Paracoccaceae bacterium | reverse complement strand
TCCGCAACTTCGGCCCATACCTGCACTGGCGATGGTGGCGGTATGACAGCACGGGCCGGTCTGCCGTTGCAGGACATGGAGTTTGTGCAATTTCACCCAACCGGCATCTATGGTTCGGGGTGTCTGATCACCGAAGGTGCGCGAGGCGAGGGCGGATACCTCACCAATGCCGAAGGCGAACGGTTCATGGAGCGCTATGCGCCCACCTATAAAGATCTGGCCAGCCGTGACGTGGTCAGCCGCTGTATGACTCTGGAAATCCGCGAAGGCCGCGGTGCGGGTACAGACGGTGATCACATTCACTTGCACCTGAACCACCTACCGCCGGAAACGCTGGCTGAACGCTTGCCCGGTATTTCGGAAAGCGCGCGCATCTTTGCGGGCGTCGATCTGACGAAAGAGCCAATTCCGGTTCTGCCGACGGTGCATTATAACATGGGTGGCATTCCAACGAACTATTGGGGTGAGGTGCTGGCACCGGCCAGGGATGATTCAGATCGCGTGTCGCCCGGATTGATGGCTGTGGGTGAGGCGGGCTGTGCCTCTGTCCACGGTGCGAACCGTCTGGGGTCAAATTCGCTGATCGATCTGGTGGTGTTTGGTCGCGCATCTGCACTCCGCGCAGGCCAAATTGTGGATCCGAAATCGCCGGTGCCGCAACCTAACCTCCGCTCGGTCGAGGCTGCGCTTAGCCGGTTTGACGGCCTGCGTTATGCCAAGGGCCATGTGCCGACCGCCGAGCTGCGTTTGGAAATGCAAAAGACGATGCAGGCGGATGCGGCGGTGTTCCGTACCGACAAAACGCTTTCTGAAGGTCAGGCTAAAATGGAAGGCGTGGCCAACAAGCTGAGCGACATTCAGGTGACCGACACGTCGATGGTCTGGAACAGCGATCTGATGGAAACGTTAGAACTGGCCAATCTGATGCCTAACGCTGTGGCCACAATCACCGCCGCAGCCGCGCGCAAGGAAAGCCGTGGTGCCCACGCACATGAGGATTATCCGAACCGCGACGATGACAATTGGCGCAAACACAGCCTGATCTGGTTCCAGGGGAACAAAGCGTCGCTGGGATATCGCGGCGTGCATCTGCAGCCGCTGACTGACCACAATGATGGCGGTATTGATCTGAAGAAAATCGCACCCAAAGCGCGTATCTATTAATCAGTTTGGGACAGTGCCTGTCGCAGTTCAAATCGTAAATATCGCATAAAACAGGTGCATATATCATCATGATTTAGTTTGGTGCACTAGTTCTTGGCGTGTGAGTTTCATAATTCTAAAGACCTCTGCATAATTCGGAGGATTGCGGACAAACCATCAGCCCGGTATGTTCTTGGAACACTTTCAGGGGGGAGTGATGAACCTGTTTTTACGCGGTTCGTGTCGAACGCGGTTCGGATCGTTGCAGACGACTTTCTGACCGGGATTGACGCCCTAAGGGACTGGCGGTGGTCTTTGCCGATCCTGAATCGCGGGTTGGGGGTGTGCCGGGATCGGGCCTCAGGGGTGTGATCCGCTGGTTCGCTTCAACTGTCTGCTGATCAGGCAGTGGCACCCCGAAGCTGGTACGTACGCCATCAACTGCGGTTGGATTTCATGCTGTTTTGCGGTCTCGATCTGTATACGCCTGTGCCTGATGAAACGATCCATTGCCGTTTTCGCAACCTGCGATGATCTTCTGGCCGGGGTTTGCCGTCAGATTGAGCATCACGGGCCGAAGCGGTGGAAAGTGCCGCAAGATGAAATCCAACGGCTTTGCCCGCCTGGATGAAGCCTGGATGAGGAAAGTTTCATCGACACGGTCCACATGGGCACCTGCGAGCCGGGCCGGGAACCCCGGGGTTCGATACCATGGTCAAAGCGGCAAAAGCGCAGGCAAGTATTGGCCGACAAGGCCCATGTCGGCAAGGACAACCGGGCCGCCCTGCGCGGTCGCCACCGTGACGGGATCATGCGAACAGCCGCCCGTCATCGCCCCCCCGTCATCAACCCCTGCGGGCCCAGGAACAACGCGGGGGCAGGCTGATCTCCAAATGCCGCTTGATGGATTGCGCAATGCCTATGCCACGATAAAGCTGCCGCCCGATAGTTCGGGCTGGACAAAACAAAACGCCCAACTGGCGCTGGCGGTAATCGGGCAGAACAAACAGGATCACCCTCAACCCGCAAACACCAGTAATCGCATAAAACCAGATCACTAAAACCGTTTTGCCCGATTTTTGCCCGATGTAAGATCAGCAGATCCGACAGAATGGCCCAATCGAAGCTGACCCCAACAATCACGCTGTCACGCAGATGAGTGACGACCGCGCACGATTTGCAGAAACGCGGGGCTTTCGCCCCGGTCACAGGTCACAGGTGGTTCGGCATCCCGGGCATGTGCGGATCTAGTAATCACGACTTGCGGAACGCACTAGGAGACGGTTGCGTGCCCGAGAAAAAGGCTTTTGGCATTGAACGGCACACGTTATTGGCAGGAACTGCGTAAACTGGGCCTCCGGATCGGGCGTGTTTTGCAGCGGGGCTCCAAGAACGAGCACTGTTGCCGATACCGTGTGAAGACAAATTTCCTGTGCAGCTACGATTGCCACCCATGATTTGGTGATTTACCGCTGGTTTCTGAGCTGGTGTGCGTCCCTGTTAAAAAAGACTGCCTCGAATTCAGTCTACACGGATGTCCGAAGATCGGCGATTGTGCTGAAATCAATCAGCAGCTACATTAAAGATCAGCAGTTACATTAAAATTGTGCTGGAATTTGCCCGAGAACCTAACCAAGTAGTTAGCTATGACCGTTGATGCTCGGATGCCGAACAGCTCGCTGTTCGGGACAGTGCATTGACCGGTGCCCTAGGGTGCCTCGGCCCGGATGATTTGTCGCGCCTGAAGGATTTGATTCGAAGCGCATAATCACACAAATACTAATTCCAGAATTCGCAGGAGGAAGCACGATGGTCCAACTGACACTGCCTAAAAACAGCCGCATGACGACGGGTAAAACCTGGCCCAAACCGGAAGGTGCCAGAAATCTGCGCAAGTTTCATATCTATCGCTGGAACCTTGATGATGGCAAAAATCCATCAGTCGACACCTATTTTGTCGATATTGACACCTGTGGTCCCATGGTTCTGGATGCGCTGATCAAGATTAAGAGCGAGATCGATCCAACCCTGACCTTCCGTCGGTCTTGCCGCGAAGGCATCTGTGGTTCCTGTGCCATGAATATCGACGGGACCAACACTCTAGCCTGTATCTATGGCATGGATGAGATAAAGGGCGACGTAAAAATCTATCCGCTGCCGCACATGCCTGTCATCAAGGACCTGGTCCCGGATTTGACGCACTTCTATGCCCAGCACACGAGCATCATGCCATGGTTGGAAACCAGAACCAACCGCCCGGCGAAAGAGTGGAAGCAGTCAATTGAAGACCGCAAAAAGCTGGATGGGCTCTATGAATGCGTGATGTGCGCGTCCTGCTCGACCGCATGCCCCAGCTATTGGTGGAATGGCGACCGTTATCTTGGTCCCGCTGCGCTGTTGCACGCCTATCGCTGGATCATCGACAGCAGGGATGAGGCAACAGGCGAGCGTTTGAACGATCTGGAAGACCCGTTCAGGCTCTACCGCTGTCACACCATCATGAACTGCACCAAGACCTGCCCCAAGGGATTGAACCCGGCACAAGCTATCGCCGAAATCAAGAAGATGATGGTTGAGCGAACAGTCTAATACGGGACAAAAATTCAACTGACGGGGATGCGCCACGCACCCCATGTACCGTTGCTTACAAGTACGGGATGTTCAGGGTTGGCCGACCCTGAATTTCGAATTTGTCCGACATCTATTCCTGCACATCCCCGGGAGTGTCGGGTTTTTGTTGCGCAAGGTGCCTACGTTGTACTGGGAAATGATGGGCATACAAGTGCGGGTTTTTGCGGGACGCGGTT
>JACOMT010000187.1 GCA_014623385.1 Paracoccaceae bacterium | reverse complement strand
GCCAGCACCACCAGACCAGCAAAGAGCAGCGGTTGTGCCAGAAACTTCAGAAACTGCATGCGGATGCGCTCATTGGGAAAGCCGGCATCGGCCAGGGACTGCGCATAGCCCGGCATCTCCCAGAAGGAGATCGTCTCCCAGGGTGCAAAGCTCTCGGTCAGCGAGGCCAGAGTCATCCCGGTCGGAAGTTCGGCCGACGCCAAACGCTCCGGCGGCTGTCCCGGTTTGGTCTGGGTGACGTCGCGCAATATCCAGAAGCCGCTCATCAGTTGGGCCGTGGCGGCATCCAGACGGCCAACGAAGCGGTCGCCGTCCGGCGCGAAGCGCAGAACCTGGACGCCGCGAACCAAAGCGCTTTTGCCGACTGTCTCGGCGGCGTGCAGGACATAGATTCCGCCGGGCTCCTGCTGGCGCAACCAAAGGCCGCTCGGCCCCAGCGAGATGACGGAGCTTTTCCGGCGCAGATACTCATCTTCTAGATAGGCGTGGCGCTTAAACAGCGCCGAAGAAATCGGCGAAATCACCGCAAATGTGACGATGCCGATGACGACGGCCACAATCACCGGGGGCAGCAAAATCTGCCAGACGCTGACCCCAGAGGCGCGCATCACCGTCAGCTCCTGGGTGCGGATCAGACGGCAAAAGCTGCCTATGGCCGCCGCCAGCACGGCGAAACCCAGAACGTCGATGACGATCTTGGGCACTCGCAAGAGCGCCATCTCAATCACCAAGCCAGCCGAGAGATCGGTGCGATTTCCGAAGCGATCCATCAAATCGGTAGCATTGCCGACCGTGATGATCAGGACCAGAATGCCGAACCAGATCGCCGTGTATTCGATGTTTGCCCGGCTCAACGCACCCTTTGTCGTGCCCCGCAAACCCAATTCCCGGGTCATTTCACGCGACAATTCCTGGCCGCTGGCCAACAAGGCACGTGCCTCGCTCAACACGGCTGTCGGGATGTCCTTGCCGTTGGCAATCAGATCGGCCAACCGTGCGCCTTGCAGATCGACCATGGACACCAATCCGAAATCCAAACACTGTATAATCGGCCAGAAAATCGGGATTGTCAACAGGATCATCGACAAGCTGTCCATGAAACAGCCCATGATCAGGTAAAACATCAAGATGATAAGCATGATCATCATCGGCGTCAGACCACTGTCGCTGAACCACTCTGCAGCGGCATGCGGCATCTGGGTGAGGGCCAAAAACCCGTTGTAAAAGGCAGCTCCCAGAATAATGAAAAAGATCATCGCAGTGGATTTTGCGGTGACAATAAAGCTTTCGGTGAGGGTCGACCATGTCAGGCCCCCGGTAAACCAGGCAATTAAGCCGGTGCCGAATGCGCCCACTGCCGCGCCTTCGGTTGGGGTGAACCAGCCCAGATAGATGCCACCCACCACCAGAGCAAAGACTGAAAAAACCGGCCACAGCTCGGCCAAAGCCTGCAACCGGTCAATATAGGACATCCGTTCACGCAGGCCGACAGAACCGGGATTGACCCGCACATAGATTGAAATCGCGATCATGTACCCAATGGCCGCCAGGGTGCCAGGAATAAAGGCTGCCAGGAACAGTTTGGCGATGTTCTGCTCCGTTATAATAGCATAGATCACCAAAACCACCGAAGGGGGGATCAAAATGCCCAAGGTACCACCCGCCGCAAGCGTGGCCGTCGAAAACCCACCGGAATATCCGTATCGTTTCAGTTCGGGTAGCGCGATACGGCTCATTGTGGCGGCCGTGGCCAAAGAGGAGCCACAAATCGCCCCAAACCCTGCACAGGCCCCGACCGAAGCCATGGCAACACCACCCTTGCGATGCCCCAGCCAGTTTGTCGCCGCCCTGAACAACGCCTGGCTCATCCCACCCAGTGTCGCGAAATGGCCCATTAGCAAAAACATCGGTATGATCGATAAAGAATAATTGGAAAAGGTCGTATAGGTTTCCGATCTCAGTCGACCAAAGGCGATGGTTGTCTCCCCTGTCATCACCATAATACCGACGAGGCCGGACAGAAACATCGCAAGGCTGATCGGCAAGCGCAGGAAAATCAATGCCAACAGTGCCGGGAACGACAGCAGGCCAATCATGATATCGCTCAATGGTCTGTTCCGCTTTCCACAGGCAGAGCTGACCGCCCGGTAGCCAATTCGGCTCCCCGCATCATGACCACATAAATACCGGTTAACACCGTCGCCCATATTACAACAATGCTGGCGGCATAGGACCACCAGATCGGGAATTCCAGCAACAGCGTGGTCTGACCGGACCTGAACTTGCTGAGCCCGCCTTGCGTCAATTGCCAAGCCAGAATGATCAACACGCCCGCAAACACGATGTCGATCACCAGCCGCAAGATCAGATGCACCCGATCAGGTAGGTGCGAGGTAAAAATATTGACCGAGGCATGCGCCCCGTACAATTGGCAGATCGGCAAAAACGCAAAAATGGCAAAGGCCATCCCGGCCTCGACAATTTCAAAATCCCCGCTGATCGGACCAACACCGGTACCCAGCAGCGCGTTTGCCAATCCGGGCACGGCGGTCTGCAAGGTATCGGAATGCAGAATGCCATTCAGGCTGCGCCCCAAGATCGAGGCACAAACAAGCATAATCAGGAGCACCAGTGTTATGCCCCCCAGCAACGCAAAAACGCGCGCCAACCTTTCCATGAATGTTTGCATGCCTTTCCCGAGTGATTACCTCCCCCCAGCCCTATGATCCCACGCCGGGGGGTGGTTTCAGTCACATCTCGGCGGTGGCACCTTTGCAATCGCCATCCATCAGCGTCTGTGCCCGGTCAATCAGCGCCTGACCGTCAATGCCCTTGCCTTGCAGGTCCGCGATCCAGGCATCATAGACCGGCTCTGCCAAGGACTGCCACACCGATGTATCGGTCACAGTGATGATGTTATTGCCGTTTTCTAGCGCAACTTCGCGTGCCGGACCGTCGGCATCCGCCTGGGTGCCGCCTGCAAAAACAGAAAACTTCATGCCGGACGCACCGTCAATCACAGCCTTATCCGCATCAGATAGCACCTCGTACTTCGCTCTGTTCATCGCCAAAACAAAGGTCAGGGTGTAAAGTGCATTACCTTCGAATTCGGTGTGGTTTTCCACTATTTCCGGTACTTTCAGCACAGAAGTCACCTCCCACGGGAGGGTGGCACCGTCGATCACGCCCCTGGACAATGCCTCGGCCACAGCCGGAACCGGCATACCAACCGGGGTTGCTCCCGCCGCCGTTAGTAGATTGTTGACCAACCGCGAACCGCCACGGATTTTCATCCCCTGCAAATCGGCTGGTGTTTCAACCGGATTCGCAGTGTGTAACATGCCTGGCCCGTGCACCCAGGTGCCTAGGACTTTTATATCCTTGAATTCGCCGTCGGCCATGCCTTCTTCGAACATCGTCCAGTAGGCACAGGACGCGGCACGCGGATCCTCGACCATGAAGGGCAGTTCAAAAACCTCGGTCGATGGGAACCGGCCTGGTGTATAGCCAACAACCGTCCAGACAATGTCATCAACGCCATCGATAGCCCGGTCCAACAGATCGGACGGACGACCGCCAAGCTGCATAGCGGGGAAGCGGTCAATCTTGATCCGATCCTCCGACTCGGCCTCGACCCTGTCGGCCCAGACATCCAGAACCAGACGTGGCACATTGGCCTGCGTTGGCAAAAAGTGGTGCAGCCTCAGCGTCACATCCTGGGCCATCGCATCAACGCCCAACATGGCCATTCCGGTCGTCGTCACGGCACGCAGGGCTGCGACCAAGTGTATCATATAATCCTCCTGTTTTTTGACCCGTCTGTCCCAGTTTGCAACCACAGCCGCAGCTGATGCGGCACTATCGGAACAATTTATGCATTATATTCATATCAGTTCCGGAAAGTCATTCGCTTTTTAAGACCTCTGCGTGAGCGTGTGATGTTCGGCGGAAGCTCTGATCTGGCTATTCTGTCCGGTCC
>JACOMT010000186.1 GCA_014623385.1 Paracoccaceae bacterium | reverse complement strand
CTGCTGAAAACCGAAGCCAACCCGGCCCGATATCATCCCGTCAATGGCCGTAACCGCCGACTAAACACGCCGGACAATCGTCCTGTTCAATCGCTCTGGAATTGTCTGGCCGTTCATGCCAGCGTGAGGTTGATCAGGGGGAATCAAGGCCCCTTCAGGTTTCGGGAATGACAGGCGCGGGCAGCGGGTTATGGGTACGGATATCAGGTCGCTCGGGTCCTTTGTATGGTCCATCGCGGAACTGCTGCGCGGCGATTTCAAGCAGTCAGAATATGGCAAGGTTATCCTGCCTTTTGCGGTGCTGCGTCGGCTTGACTGTATGCTGGAACCGACCAAAACCGCGGTTCTCGAACGGGCACGCACGCTTCCCCAAAACATCGACGACAAGGTGCGCGATGCCTTGCTGTTTGACGTCACCGGGCAGGAGCTCTATAACCTGTCCCGATTCACCTTTGCGTCGCTCAAGGGGCAGGACGCAAAGGACATCCACGAGAACCTGAAGGACTACATCAACGGGTTTTCGGACGACGTCCGCGATATCTTTCTGGAAAAGTTCCGGTTCATCGACCAGCTGAAACGTCTGCACGATGCCGGTCTTTTGTATCAGGTCTTTGACAAGTTTACCGGGATCGATCTGCACCCGGACGCCATTTCGAACCGGGACATGGGGTATCTGTTCGAAGAGCTCATCCGCCGCTTTTCGGAAATCTCCAACGAAACGGCCGGGGAGCACTTTACCCCGCGTGAGGTCGTCAGACCTGCTGATCGCCAATGACGACGCCAAACTCAGCGGGCGCGGGATTATTCGACGGGTCTACGACCCCGCCGCAGGCACGGGCGGGATGCTGTCAATCGCCGAGACGGCGATGAAGGCGTTGAACGGCGGCATTCACGTTGAGCTGTTCGGGCAGGAAATCAACCCGGAATCCTTTGCGATCTGCAAATCCGACATGCTGGTGACCGGGCACAATGCCGGGAACATTGCCTTTGGCAACACATTGACCCGGGACGCCCACGCCGCCACCACCGGCTTTCACTATATGTTGTCGAACCCGCCCTATGGGGTGAAATGGGCGAAATACGCCGACCCGATCATGCAGGAGGCGGCGAATAGCGGCATGTCCGGGCGCTTTGGTGCCGGTCTGCCCCGTGTAAGTGACGGTCAATTGCTGTTCCTGCAGCACATGATTTCCAGGATGCGCAACGACGAGCACGGGTCGCGCATTGGTATCGTGATGAACGGGTCGCCGCTGTTCACCGGCGGGGCCGGATCGGGCGAAAGCGAAATCCGGCGCTGGATGCTGGAACATGATTGGGTCGAGGCGATTATCGCGCTGCCGACCGACCTGTTCTACAATACCGGCATTCAGACCTATATCTGGTTGCTGACCAACCGCAAGCACACCGACCGTGTGGGCCGCGTGCAATTGATTGATGCCAGCGGTGAACGGTTCTGGAAATCGATGCGCAAATCGCTGGGGAAAAAGCGCCGTGAAATCCCGCCGGAGGCACGTGACGAGATTGTCCGCATCTATGCCGAAATGCTGAACGGGGATGGTACCCGGGGTGCCGTGTCGCGCATCTTTGCCACGACCGATTTCGGGTATCGCGAAATCCGCGTCGAACGCCCGTTGAAACGCGCCTTTGCCGTGCAGCCCCAAGGGTTGGCAACGTTGCGTGCGGCAAAGCCGTTTCAGCGTCTTGATGCAGACGACCGGGCCCGGGTTCTGGCGGCGTTGCAGGATCATTTGCCGGCTGGTGCACGATGGATTGACCGTGATGAATTTGACCGGGCGCTATCCGCCGCCCTGCGTCGTGCGGGCGTCAGGATCGGCGCGGCGGTCAAACGGGCGATCATGTCTGCATTGTCTGAACCCGACGAAGCCGCCAGGGTCTGCACCGACAAACGCGGGCGTCCCGAACCCGACCCCGAGCTGCGCGATCACGAGCTGGTGCCACTGAACCAGGACTGGCGCGACTACATGCAGCGCGAGGTGCTGCCGTTTGTGCCCGATGCCTGGGTAGATGAAGGGTACACCGACGCGCAGGATGGCGGTGTCGGGCGCGTCGGGTATGAAATCAACTTTAACCGGTACTTTTACCAATACGTCCCACCCCGCCCGCTGAACGACATCAACGCCGAGTTGAAGGCATTGGAAGCGGAAATCGCGGGGCTGTTGCAGGGGGTGGTGGGGTGAAGCCGCGCCTCAAGCACTTCTTGGTGAAAAACGACAGCGGGTGTTGGGGAGAAGATCCAACGGGCATCGATGATACGGTCGTCCTGCGCTCGACAGAACAATCGGCAAATGGTGACTGGCGTATTACTGATCCCGCTGTCAGACATATTTCGGCGTCCGAGCGAAAGACCAAGACAATAGATTTGGACGATATCATCATCACTAAGTCCAGCGGAAGCGCAGATCACATTGGCAAGGCGAGCATCGCAAACCAGTCTATTGCCGACCTGGAAGCGGTCTATTCGAACTTCATGCAACGGATACGCGTAAACCATCACGCGTTGCCAGGGTATGTCTGGCATCTGCTGAACAGTTCCGTCGCTCGATACCATTACAATGTCTACGCGACCTCAACTTCCGGTTTAGGGAACTTGAACGGGAGCATTATCGGAAACCTCCCGATTCCGCTCCCCACCCTGACGACCCAACGACAGATTGCCGATTTTCTGGACCGTGAGACTGCAAGAATCGGCATTCTCCAAGTGAAAACCAGAACCTCCATCGACCGCCTCAGGGAATACCGCGCTGCCCTGATCACCGGTGCTGTTACGGGGCAGATTGACGTGTCGGACGTGTCAACCTCTGCCAACGCCAATCAGGATACCAATCAATGTGCACATGTACTGCGGGTAGGAACAGAACCGCACCACCTATAACCTTGCCCGGATGAACATCCGGCTGCATGAAACCCACTACAGCAACCACAACGCCGATAACTGCGACGAAGACCCCGATAGCCGTCAGGATATTGTTCATACGTATTGCCTGCCGCGCGTCTTCCATTTCCCGCTTTTCCCGCTTTTTTATCTGTTTTGCCAGCTTGCGGTCAATATGCTTATTTCCCATGATCAATCCTCTTATGCAATTAAGATTCGTTCAAGTGTACTACTTCGTAAAAGATATACGTGAGCCTTCGTGAAGGGAATATCTTATTCTGTAAAGTAGCTTGCTACTAGTACCGTTTGAAATAACTTGATGTCAAGAAAAAACTGTAACAATTCAAAAAAATTTTAATTTACCACAATCTATTTACCCACCTAATTAATCTAATTTCATACGTACCCTAAATAGGGATAAGTTTGACCTCTCGTGAGTATAATTTATTGTAATCAGTTACGGTGATCTACTACCACAGATATCCTGGTATCATTAAAAACAAAAATCAAGATGTCAAAGCTCAAAATTTGCAACAGGCCGCAAAACAGGCAGCAAACCCGGGACAATGCCCCCAACCGCCCCCCGGACACCAGGCAAGGGGGTGGGGTGAGTTTTGACTACGACCTGAACGAGGCACGGCGGGCAGCATTGGCAGACAGGTCGAATGTTGGACCTGTCGGACTGCAATGGGCATACAAAGCGCCGAGAGATTGGAAGATAACCACACTTCAGCGACTGTTCACCGTCAGTAGTGGCGACTTTCTCTCACCGGGCGACCTTCAAGAAGACGGGTTCCCGGTATTCGGCGGCAATGGGTTCCGTGGATACTTCCGCGATGCAAACTGCAATCCAAACACTATGCTGATCGGTCGCTACGGGGCGCTATGCGGAAACGTTCACATCCCACCTGAACCGTTTTGGGCGACGGAGCACGCATTCCGCGTTCGACCGCTCATTGAGTATCACCAGCCGTTCGTTGCGCGATATGTCGAGGCGTTGGAACTTCGTCATTTGGCGGCAAGGGCAGCGCAACCCGGCCTAAACTCGCGCATGGTCCGAGAGCAGGCGATTGCTTTACCCACCCTCACGACCCAACGCCGGATTGCCGATTTTCTGGATCGTGAGACCGCACGAATAGATTTGCTGACCGAACAGCAGCAGCGGTCTATCAGCGTTCTCAGGGAATACCGCGCTGCGCTGATTACCGGTGCTGTCACGGGGCAGGTTCCGGTGGTCGATCAGGTGCAGGGCATCGAGCCTCTGGCCAAATCACACCCCAAATCACACCCGCACGCGCTGGAGCATCCAGCCTGAACCGCCGCCCTGGCCGGTACAGACCGCGCGGCTGCCCTTGCCGCCCCGGCACCATTCCTTACGGGTCTTTGATGCACCGCGACCCCGGGCGCAATCGCCACCCGGTCGATATTGCCGGTCATGTCCCCGTAATCGCAAAGGCGATACGTCCGGCCAGCAGCAACAGCGCCACCAGCAGCGCCACGATTGCGCCGCCAATGGCCTTTATCCAACGCAGCTCGGTTTGTGTTTCCGCGAACCGTATGTCCAATCGCTGTGCCAGTGCGTCCAAATCTGCTTTCGTCATCTATGCCAGTCCGTCCAGCTTGACCCGCCGCCCTGGCCGGTACAGACCGCGTTGCAGGTTCAGGACGCGGCTGCCCTTGCTGCCCCAGCGCCGCCGCAAGTTCCCCCCAGAGCTGCACCGCGACCCCGGGCGCAATCGCCACCCGGTCGATATCGCCGGTCATGTCCCCGTAATCGCAAAGGCGATACGTCCGGCCAGCAGCAGCAACGCCACCAGCAGCGCCACGATTGCGCCGCCAATGGCCTTTATCCAGCGCA
>JACOMT010000185.1 GCA_014623385.1 Paracoccaceae bacterium | reverse complement strand
AAAATGAATGGGATCTCGGCGGCCCTGGCGGAACTGACTGCATTGGCAGAGGCCTGCCCGACCCCCCGGGTCGATGTGGTCATCTGCCCCCCCGCGACCTTACTGCACCGTGCGGCCCAAGCGGTACTCAACAGTCCGATCCGGATCGGCGCACAGAATTGCCATGCGGCGGACAAAGGGGCACATACCGGCGATATAAGTGCCGGGATGATCCAGGATGCAGGCGGATCACACGCCATCCTGGGCCATTCAGAACGCCGCCGGGATCACGGTGAAACCGATGCCATCATTTGTGCCCAAGCCGAAGCCGCGATGGCCCGAGGTTTGGTTGCGATCATCTGCGTTGGCGAAACGCTGGACGAGCGCGATGCGGGCCAAACGCTGGATGTGGTTGCAACCCAACTGGCCGACTCTGTCCCTGATGCGGCCAGTGCCGAAAATATGGTGATTGCCTACGAACCGGTCTGGGCCATCGGCACCGGCCGCATTCCGGTGCCTGAGCAGATTGTCCAGGTGCATAATGCGATCCGCGCCGATCTGGTGTCGCGTTTTGGCGCAGAGATCGGACAGGCGGTGCCGCTGCTGTACGGCGGGTCTGTCAAACCGTCCAATGCCACCGATATTTTTGCGCTTGATAATGTCGACGGGGCACTAGTCGGCGGTGCGAGCCTGAAAGCGGCGGATTTTTCCCTGATCGTTCAAGCGCTCAAACCGGACTGATCTGTCACAGGAACAGGTTCATTGTGACCAGCAAAGTGACCAGCAAAACCACCAGAAACAGAACCGCCATGATGCCGCCAGCACGCAATAGTCCGCTGGCCCCATAAGCAGGGCATTTACCTTATGCGTCGGGACCAGGAACGAATTCGACGTGGAAATCACGACCCGCCGCGCAGGAAGTACTGGATTGTCATCGACAGCAATCGCAATGAGTACATCCAGGGGGCAGCAGCAAAACGGTTGCCCCAACATTCGACACCGCCAGCGTGAACAGCGTGGTTAAAATCGCCACCCTGTCCGAATCTCTCTTGATCGGCTAACCGTCCAGCACGGTCAGGATTTGCCGGGCGCTCCGTTCGGCGGCACCGATATTTTTTACGGTATCAGGCTTGGCGTACCAGCTGTGACCGCCTCATACGCCGCATCAATGCACAGAACATTGATCAGGATCATCCCTGCCGCTCTGACCAACAGTGCCATCCGGATGTCGGTGAACAGGAAAGACCGCTGCGTGAGCGCGTGATGTCCGGCGGACGCTTTGATTTGGCCATTCTGTCCGGTCCGCTGGCCTTACCTGGCCCTGCATCGGGCAAAGCGATTCTGGTGGTCTGGGTTTATGCGATTGCCGGTGTTTGCGGGTTGCGGGTGATCCTGTTTGCGGTGCCACGCAGGTTCTGCCCGATTGCCACCAGCACCAGTCGGGCGTTTTGTTCTGGCCAGCCCGAATGATCGGGCGGTGCGCCATCATGGCATAGGCATTGCTCAATCCCTCAAGCGGCTGTTTGGAGCTCAGCCTGCCCCCGCGTTGTTCCCGGGCACGCGGGGGTCGATCACGGGTTGATGACGGGCAGGCCGTTCGCATGATCCCGTCACGGTGGCGACCCGTGCAGGGGGTCCCGGTTGGCAGGTGCCCCATGTGGACCTTTCCGATGAAACTTTCCTCGTTCTGGCCTCGTCCGGGCGGGCACCGCCGCCTGGATTTCATACTTGCAGCCCAGCGTACGCTTCCGGCCGTTCCTGACCCGCCGTGCTTGCGTGTCGGCACTGGAATGGCTGCGGGGCGGGGCGGTACTTTGTCGCACCACTGTGGCGTCAGTGTGGCGTCGATGATCGCCACCTAAGGCTGTGCGGGGTTGGCGGGCCACCTAGCAACAGAAGTGCCCGCACATTTATTTTCCACAAGGGTTGCAATGTCTGATTGCGGCCCTTATGTTAACATGATCAGGCAATCGTGCCTGACAAAACAAGTAAAGGATAAAACATGTGAATATGCTTAAATAACAGCTTTATGTCGATAGTGAAAGCCCACGACCCCACCACCAACCAACTGGTAATGGTACGTGCACGGGTCAAACAAGACCTGCTAAATACCTTCCCCGGGTTGGACGACCAAGTGATTGAAACGCTTGACAGTGATTACCGGTTTCGTTTGATACTCGATAAAGAGTACGTCAGCGACGTGATACGTGATAAGGTTTTGAGTATTGATTACGACAACTTCAAGAACTCTGTCAAAGAGTCTTGGCGTGTGCGTGCGTACAACAAAATATGGAAGATCATGTATGACGTGCAAAGCGATAGGTATTGGCAAAGCACATAGACCGCACTACCAGCCTGTTTCAGGCTCGGCGCGTGCAGCCAATCGGCAGGATCATCCGGGAACAGCGTGCCGTTCTCAGCTGGTTTGCCATCAGGATCAGAGTATTTCGGGGCGATCATTCGGGCATGTCTTTGAGCATCTTCAGCACCCGCAAAGTATGATCCAGGGGCAATTGCGGCGTATCAGGGTCATTCAGGGCCGCACGGATATACAGCCCGTCGGTCAGTACCACTAACGTGTCGGCGGCAGAGACGGGCCGCGCACAAACAGGGCGCAAGGCATGCGTCAGGTTCGACCGGGCGCGGCACTGATATACCCGCCATAGGCGCAACGCCTCTGGCTCGGTTTGCGCCAATACGTAGAACGTCATCCAGGCACCGATCGCCTCTGGTTCAAAGGACGCGGCGGAATAGCTGGCGCGAATAATGGCCTCGGCCCGTTCGTCCGGTTTTGCTGTCGCCAGTTCACGCCGCACCTCGGCCCCGTATTTGCTAAGGATATGGCGCATGGCCGCCAGAAAAATCTGGGTCTTGCCACCCATGTAGTGATGTGCCAATGCCGACGATACGCCGACCCGGCGGGCAATCTGGCTGACCGTGACATCCAGCGACCCAACGCGCCCTATCTCGGCAATGGCTGCCTTGATCAAAGCATCGCGTCTGAGTGGTTCCATCCCGATTTTAGGCATTCCAGCACCCTCAAACCGACAATTGGCGTAAAGCTAGAAAGTTTTAATTGACTGGTCAATCAAGAAATACATATCCTGTATGTAATGTAAAATTCGCAGGGAGCATACGCATGACCATAAAAACCGGAACTGTTTCGATCCTGGCCATGTTGGCCACCGCACCGGCCTTTGCCGATTGCGGCACTGTCACCTTTTCCGATGTTGGCTGGACCGACATTACGGCGACCACAGCGGCCACCACCGTGGTTCTGGAATCACTGGGCTATGACACCGACATCAAGGTTTTGTCGGTTCCGGTGACTTATACGTCGATGGCCAGTGGCGATATCGACGTGTTCCTGGGCAAC
Source organism: Paracoccaceae bacterium (assembly GCA_014623385.1). GTDB lineage: Bacteria > Pseudomonadota > Alphaproteobacteria > Rhodobacterales > Rhodobacteraceae > JACOMT01. The sequence continues at coordinate 1,914 of JACOMT010000185.1, read as the reverse complement.
TGGATGCCCACGATGGAGGCGGATATCGCCCCCTACCGCAAGGCGGGCACCGTCGATACCGTGCGCGCCAATCTGGAAGGTGCGAAATACACGCTGGCCGCCAACAGGGCCGCCACCGATCTGGGGATCAGGGATTTTGCTGATATCGCGCCCCATGCTGATTCACTGGATAGCAAAATTTACGGTATTGAGGCAGGCAACGACGGGAACCGTCTGATCATGGATATGATCAATGCGGATGCATTCGGTCTGAACGGGTTTGACGTTGTCGAAAGCTCGGAACAGGGGATGTTGGCACAGGTGGCACGCGCTGATCGCAAGGGTGACCCGATCATCTTTCTGGGTTGGGAACCGCACCCGATGAATGCGAACTTTGATATGTCCTATCTGACTGGAGGCGACAATTATTTCGGTCCGAACCTGGGGGGTGCGACTGTGTTCACCAACACGCGCGCCGGATATGTATCGGAATGCCCGAACGTCGGTAAGCTTCTGGAAAATCTGGAATTTTCGCTGGACATGGAAAATGAGATCATGGCCGCGATCCTGGATGACGGTCAGGATCCGGATGCCGCAGCCAAGGCGTGCCTGTCGGGCTCGCCACGCGCGGGCCCGAACACCTTGCGCGCATCAGATTATCCCGCGCGTGGACATCAGCACAATCTGCACAGGCTAAGGGGCACCCATGGATTGGGTCACCGAACACAAAATCCCGGTCGGGAAATGGGCCAAGGCCGTTTTTGATTGGTTGCAAAACAATGGCGGGTGGTTTTTTGATGGGCTATCCGATGTTCTGGATGCCTTGATCGAGTCCATTCTCCGGGCTTTGGCAACGCCCCACCCGGTGATCATCATCGCGCTTTTTGCCGGGCTGGCCTGGGCCCTGCAACGCAATTGGAAAACCGTGTTGTTTGTCATTCTCGGCTTTCTCTTCATTCTGAACCAGGGATATTGGGAAGAGACGATAGAAAGTCTGACGCTCGTCTTGTGTGCTTGCATCGTCTGTATGGGGCTGGGTGTGCCCATCGGTATTGCCGCTGCGCATCGGCCGGGCCTTTACAAGGTGTTGTGGCCAATTCTGGACCTGATGCAGACGCTGCCGACCTTCGTTTATCTGATTCCCGCGATTGTGTTTTTTGGCATCGGTATGGTGCCAGGCCTGATCGCCACCGTGATTTTTGTCTTGCCCGCGCCAATCCGGCTGACCCATTTGGGGGTGACGTCAACGCCGCAGGCGCTGTTAGAGGCGTCACAGGCTTTTGGTGGCACGCCACGCCAAACCTTGTGGAAGGTCGAACTGCCCCATGCCTTGCCGCAGATCATGACTGGATTGAACCAAACGATCATGTTGTCGCTGTCGATGGTCGTCATCGCGGCCCTGGTCGGTGCCGATGGTCTGGGGGTGCCGGTGGTTCGCGCCCTGAACCAGGTGAACACTGCCCTGGGCTTTGAATCCGGTTTTACCATTGTTGTTGTGGCCATCATGCTGGACCGGATGATGCGGATAGAGCGGGGCAAATGATGGCGACGGTTGAATTTGACAATGTCTCGATCATTTTCGGCCCGAAACCGGATGTCGCCCTGCCCCTGATGGACGCGATGCAGGACCGCGCCGAAATTCAAGAGGCAACCGGCCAGGTGCTGGGCGTGCATAATTGCAGCCTGGAGGTGGCGCAGGGCGAGATTCTGGTTCTGATGGGCCTGTCGGGGTCAGGCAAATCAACCCTGTTGCGGGCTGTGAACGGATTGAACCCGGTTATGCGCGGGGCGGTTCGGGTTGACAACGGCTCGGGACTTGTGGACATTTCCCGGGCCGATACAGATCAGCTGCGACAAATCCGGCTGACCCGGGTTTCCATGGTGTTCCAGCAATTCGGCTTGCTGCCATGGCGTACCGTCCGCGAAAATGTGGGG
>JACOMT010000184.1 GCA_014623385.1 Paracoccaceae bacterium | reverse complement strand
GTGCTGGTGGCAATCGGGCAGAACCTGCCCCGCAAACACCGGCAATCGCATAACCCAACCACCAAAACCGCTTTGCCTGATGTTTTACCCGATGTAAGGCCAGAAAACCGGACAGAATGGCCAAATCAACGCTTCCACCGAAGCCTTCAATCTGGAATTCTTCACCCGAGACAGTACACATGCGCATTTCAGATTTTTGCGGTCCGAACGCTGATAGCAGCGTGCCAGATGTCAGTCCGAACCTGACCCCCGTGTGCGACGACGACGGGCTGGCGCGACAGTTCGGAACGGAACCGCGTTCAGCGGGTGTTTGAGGGCGATTGGCTTTGCAACACTCTACCCACATTCTATCGTGGACTGGTTAACGGCCAGCCCAACGACCCTTCGCTTTGGCGACATTGCTGGCTTTGCCGGATGTCCGTAAGGTATATCGCCTGAGCAGCCCCGCCAGAACGATATCCTGTGTTTTGTATTCTGGACGACGGTCCTTTGTGCGTCAGGTATGCGGGTCCCTTTTTATGTCAGCAAGGCGGCAAGGGTTAGCAGAATGACAATTTCAGCAACCTGTTGGCTGGCCCCCAGAACATCGCCGGTCTGTCCTCTGATGCGCACCAGTGCCAGCACGGCGAGGCCTGCGACCACAGCCGCCGCAAGCAGACCCGGTATCAGCGCGACGATGCCCAGAACCAGCACGCCGATACCAATCCCCAGACCTATGGCAATGGTACTGACCGCCTGACCGGGCGCGCCAACCCGGTACGACAAGCCATCCGCGCGGGCATGGGGCAGGGCCGTCATCAACATCGGCAGCCCCGCACGGGACATGGCCGCCGCCGCAATCAGCGGTGCCCACAGCCAGCCAGCGGCCATCAGGCTGGTAAGGGCCGCCAACCGCAGCGCGAACGAAGCGACCAGCACCAGCACGCCATAGGTGCCAATATGGCTGTCTCTCATGATCTGCAACCGCTGTTCGGGGGTCCAACCGCCCCAAAACCCGTCAACCGTGTCGGCCAATCCATCCTCGTGCATCGCGCCGGTTGCAACAATTTGCACGGCCAGCACAATTCCCGCCACCGCCATCAGCGGCAAGCCCAGACAGAGCAATCCCCAACCGATAGCCCCGGCCAACGCCGCCACACCGCCCCCCACCAGAGGGAAAGCCCAGGCTGCTCGCGCCTGCCGGGCGAAGGCCGCGTCCGGCAGGATTGGCGTTGGCAATCGGCTGAGCAGGGTACAGGCGACAACAAAATCGTACCAGAGCATGTGGATTTTCGGTTTCAAACGATCAATTTCCGATCTTGTCACGTTTTGCACAATCGTTAAACATGGGGGAACCTGCAATTTCAGCGAGACCATCATGCTGTTCGAACTCACCGATCTGGATGCTCTGCGTAGATCCCTGACCCAGGCACCCGATGCGGATGAGGCCGCCCTGAGCGCCGCCTCTGAGCGCAATAGAAAGTTGACGAAACCGCCAGGGGCCCTGGGACGGCTGGAGGAGCTGGCGATTTGGTACGCCGGGTGGCGCGGTGTTGCCCAACCCAGGATCACCGCACCACAAGTGATTGTTTTTGCGGGAAACCATGGGGTCACGGCCCGGGGTGTTTCTGCCTTTCCGCCCAGGGTGACGGCGCAGATGGTGGCCAATTTCCAACATGGCGGCGCAGCCATCAATCAATTAGCGCGGGTGGCGGGCGCACGGATGGATGTACACGCCATCGATCTGGACCACCCGACCGCCGATTTCACCGAACTGCCCGCGATGACCGACGCGGAATGTGTCCGCGCACTGAACACAGGCTGGACCTCTGTCGAGCCGACGGCGGATCTGGTGGTGGTTGGCGAAATGGGGATCGGGAACACCACGCCTGCGGCGGCCATCGCAATGGCCCTCTTTGGTGGTGCCGCCGCCGATTGGGCCGGGCGTGGCACGGGCGTTGATGATGCCGGATTGGCCAGAAAAATCCGGGTTATGGTCGAGGGCGTCGCACGCCATGGTGGTGCGGGCGACGGGCTCGATATTCTGGCCCGGCTGGGCGGACGCGAGATTGCAGCGATGGCCGGGGCGATTGCTGCGGCCCGAATGCGGTGCATTCCGGTCATTCTGGACGGGTTCATCTGTACCGCCGCCGCCGCGACGCTGGCCAAAACCGATGACCGGGCGCTGGCCCATTGCCTGGCGGGGCATGAAAGCGCCGAACAAGCCCATGCGCGGATGCTATCTGCACTGAACCTGGAGCCAATTTTATCGCTGGGCCTGCGCTTGGGCGAAGGCACGGGCGCGGCGCTGGCCATTCCCGTGCTGAAATCGGCCTGCGCCTGCCTTAGCGATATGGCCACCTTTGCCGAGGCGGGTGTGGCCGGGGGCGATTAGTCGCGTTTGTTCCGGTCGAGCCCGCCGGATCGGCTCATCAACGCGGTTTCCAGGTCTCTATGCAATTTGCGGGCCAGGGCGATGTATTCCGGGTTATCCCTGACTTGGCGCTCTGGATCCCAGACCTGGGCGAGCTCGTGTGCGTTCTGCCGATCATGGTCATAGAAAGTCCGCTCTGCTTCGGCGGCTTCGTACTCGGTCAGCCCGATGTTTTCCAGAACATAGCGGCCCGCGCGTAGCGCGCTGTCAAACATCTCGCGGACAATGTCATCGGCCCCGGCTTTATACAGCTCATAGACATGGGCGCGGTCATGGGCCCGCGCGATGATATGCAGATCTGGCCGTTCCCGTCGTGCAAAACGCACCAGCTGCGTGATTTTTTTGGTGTCGTCCATCGCGGCTACCAGAACCCGGGCATCCCTTAACCCGGCAGCGAACAGGATATCGGGCCGGGTCGGATCGCCCAGAAACCCCTTGTACCCGAACCGGCGCATCAACTGGATGGTTTCCATGTCATGGTCCAACACCACGGTTTTGAACCCGCTGGCCTGAACCAGACGATCTACGATCTGGCCGAACCGGCCAATCCCGGCAATGATCACCGGCCCATCCCCGTTAATATCCTCTGGTTGCACGTCGGGCTGCGACTCTTGCAACCGATGGGACAACAGGTCGTAGAGGATGAACAAAAGTGGTGTGATCAGCATGGTCAGCGCGATCACCATGAACAGCGTTTCGGCCAGCGGCCCCGTGATGGCGTTTTGCTGGCGGGAAAACGACACAAGCACAAAGCCGAATTCGCCCGCCTGGGCCAGACCCAGGGTAAACAGCCACTGATCCCGCCCCCTAAGTCTGAACAGCCGCCCAAGACCATAAAGAACCAGCCCCTTGATGATGATCACCAGCAGCGCGAATCCCAACAAATTCAGCGGTGCGGCAAAGAACTGGTGATAGTTGATTCCGGCCCCGACGGTGATAAAGAACAGTCCCAGCAACAGCCCTTTGAATGGTTCCAAATCGCTTTCCAGCTCGTGACGAAACTCGCTGTTGGCCAGAACCACACCCGCCAGGAACGCGCCCAGGGCCGGGGACAGGCCCACCAGGGTCATCAGAAAAGAAATGCCGACAACAATCAAAAGGGCCAGCGCGGTGTACATCTCGCGCAGGCGGGTTGTGTGAATGTGGCGAAACAACGGTCGGATCAGGTAAATGCCAGCCAGAACAACCGCCGCCACGACGCTGATCGTGATCAGTGTTACGCCCCAACCGGGCAATCCTTCGACCAGGGACAGTGCGGTACCGTGATGGTCATCACCGTGATGGTCGCCGCCGCGTGAAATTGACCCGTCGGCGTTGATACGGACCGTGACCTCCAGCGCCAACAGCGGCAGAAAGGCCAGGATCGGGATGACCGCGATATCCTGGGTCAGCAGCACCGAAAAAGCCGACCGCCCGCCACCGGTTTGCGTTAACCCCTTTTCCGAAAGGGTTTGCAACACAATCGCCGTTGAGGACAGAGACAACGCCAGCCCCACGGCCAGCGCCGAATTCCAGCGTTCGCCCAACAGCATCGCGGCCCCCATCAGGACAAGTGCGCTGATCCCGACCTGCAAGCCGCCCAAACCAACCAGCTTATGCCGCATGTCCCATAATGCGCGCCGGTTCCAGCTCCAGACCAATCAGGAACAGCATCATCACCACGCCAAATTCGGCAAAATGCCGTAAATCCTCTGTTTCGGCACCAACGAGTCCCAGGACCGGGCCAATCATGATCCCCGCCACCAGATAGCCCAGAACGGACCCTAGCCCCAGGCGCGAAGCCAATGGCACCGCGATCACAGCAGCGACCAGATAAACCGATGCCTGATACAGGAATTCATACATTATGCGACCTGTCGTTCGAGCGTGTCCGGTGTGGAACGCGAGGATAACCAATCCCGCTAGTGCACGCTTCGGGAAATTTCGTGGTGCTCAGCGCTCGCGTTGTCATCGATCCCGCGCTGCGCACCCACCTGGGCAGCGGCACATGCGAGAGCCCGTGTCATGCCGCACGCCCCTGAACATACCGCCCCTAGAACATACCAGGGCCCATCGGAAACGCGAATCACCTGTCACATGGCACATAACGGATATCGGGGGAAACGTGTTTGGCCAGCTGCTTGCCCCACAAGTTCCCGATCCACAAGCAAGATACCAAAAGAGGTTTCAGATGCACGATACAAAGTCCAGCCAAAATCCAGGCCTTGCAAAGTCCAATCAAAACGCAGGCCTTCGTTCCGCGCAAAAAGCGAAGAAGGATGAGTTCTACACGCGACTGGCAGACATTGAGAATGAGCTACGCCACTATCGTGCACATTTCAAGGGGAAAACGGTCTTTTGCAACTGTGATGACCCGCGTGTCAGCAACTTTTTTTATTACTTTTCGTATGGCTTCGCGCATCTGGGTTTGAACAAGCTGATCACGACTTGCTACAAAAACCGTGCCCGCGATCTGTTCAGTATGAATGATGGGGAAACGGCGATTTCGCTCGCTTACCTGGGCGAAAAAAACGGTAATCGCGTCCCTGACCCGGAACAAATTGGTATCAGACAGCTTGTAGGGGACGGGGATTTTCGCAGTGACGAGGCGATCAAGCTTTTGCAGGAATCTGATATTGTTGTCACGAACCCGCCGTTTTCCCTGTTTCGTGAATATATTGGGCAGCTTATCGAATACGAAAAGAATTTTTTGATCATTGGGAACATCAACGCGGTAACATACAAAGAGGTCTTTCCGCTGATCCGTGACAACAAGGTCTGGCTTGGCCCAAGTATACGTAGTGGGGATCGTGCTTTTGGTGTGCCGAATGATTATCCGCTAGAGGCCGCCGGGTGCGGGATTGATGAAGACGGCAACAAATTCATCAAGGTCAAGGGCGTTCGATGGTTTACAAACATGGATTTTCCCGCACGGCACCAAGAGCTCGTATTGCACCGCAAGTACAACCCCGACGATTACCCAATGTATCATAATTACGACGCCATCAACGTCGATAAGACGCGCGACATACCTGTGGATTACGATGGCGCAATGGGCGTGCCTATCACGTTCCTGGATCGTTACAACCCAAACCAGTTCGAGATTTTGGGTTCCAGCGGGACGCTTGCCAGGCGCATGTCGGAATTGGCCCCAAAAGGCACGTATCGAGGCAACGCAGGGCGCTTTTATTTGGACAATGGCAACGGAACCTATCGTCGCCTGTACGACAGGGTTGTTATCAGGAAACGGCAACCATGAAGATCACGCTCAAGCAGATTACGGTAGGCGAGCTTGCCGATGGTTACGTCGATAACACGGACGGGGGTGTGAAAGGATACGGTGGCTTGCTTGACATCCGCCCGCCCTATCAGCGTGAGTTCGTGTACAAAGACCGCCAACGCGACGCCGTTATCGACACAGCGTCCAGGGGCTTCCCGCTCAACGTGATGTACTGGGCGGTGCGTGAGAATGGCGAATTCGAAATCATCGATGGCCAACAGCGCACAATTTCGCTCTGCCAGTATATCCAGGGTGATTTTTCCGTAAAGATTGGCGCTTTTAGTGAAAAGCGTGCTTTTCATAATTTGCAGCCAGACGAGCAAGAAGACCTGCTGCACTACAAGCTGACCGTGTATCTTTGCAGTGGCAGCGACAGTGAACGGCTTGAATGGTTCAAAACGATCAACATCGCCGGAGAGCGGCTGACGGACCAGGAGCTAAGAAATGCGGTTTATCATGGTGCGTGGGTAACGGACGTAAAGCACTGGTTCAGCCGCCGCAATTGTCCCGCACACGCCATTGGCTCCATACGCCAGGATTATCTTGAAACTGTGATCAAATGGCAAGCCACGGATCAGGACATAGAGCAATTTATGTCAGATCATCAAAGCCAATCATCAGCCAAAGAGCTCTGGGAATATTCGGTTTGGGTCAACCGTCCTTGACCCTGACAAAACAGAGGAACGTGTCAAAGAGCTTTTGATCGATGATGATGTTTCGAATAAACCCGGAATCTACAGCTATATCTTTGATGGTAAGGAACGGCATTTGAACATTCGCAAATTCACTGAACAGGACCGCATCCAGGCGTTTGAACGCCAGAATGGCGTATGCCCAATGTGTGGAAACATGTTCACAATAGCGGAAATGCAAGCGGATCACATTACGCCTTGGCACGCCGGAGGCAAAACCGATGCCGCAAACGGCCAAATGCTCTGCAAGGAAGACAACCGCGGAAAATCCGGAACCTAGTGTTCCGGGTTCAACGGTTGCTACCTGTTTCCAGGAATTTGATCCAGCAGCTGGTCGGGCGCACGTCTTGCCCGTAGGGCATATCTGCGCCATCGCGAAAACCTCTGCGTGAGCGCGTGATGTTCGGTGGAAACGTTGATTTGGTCATTCTGTCCGGGCTGCTGGCCTTATCTGGCCTTACATCGGGCAGAGCGGTTTTTTGGTGGTCTGGTTATGCGATTGCCGGTGTTTGCGGGTTGAGGGGCGGCACCACGCAGGTTCTGTTCGATCTTTGCATGAATGGCCTGACAGGGACAAGGCGTGACCGGTTGGCTGCTTACAACATTTATTGAATAAAAAAGGAACCGTTATGGAATGCTGTCTTGTGCGAGGAATCAGATTCAGGAGGGCACTAACATGGAATTTCAATTGATACTCGCTGTTCCGGGTAGTCCGAACTACGGGACGGCAGGGAATGACCGTATCGGTTCTGAATCTCGGGATGGTCGGGGTGTGATCGTATGGGGGATGGACGGCAACAATCACATTGTGGGTTAAGCGTGTGGTGCTGCGGGCGACGACACGTTGTATGGTTGTGCGGACAGGGACATTCTTTCGGGTCGCGAGGTTGTGACGTGTTGTATGGTGGAGTAGGTGAAGACCTGCTCCGGGGCGACGACATCCTCAGGGGCGGCACGGGTGACGACTGTAATTGTATAATTACAGTCAAATCCGTATACAGACGCAATCGATGGACAAATTATGAACAAATTGATGCGACGGGTAATCCGATCTGTATATCGCATAGATACTTGAAGAATATCGCGGCGTGGCCAGAGGTGCCGCGCGCACAGGTTATACTATCCCGTGTACCATTGCGGTTGATATCTCGACCTGCGTCAAGATACAAGATAGATGTCGATTGAGCGCGCTTGTTTTTGGATCATTAACGGGATTTCGGCAATTTCCGCGGCCATTATTTGTGTCCATTATCATTGAGAGTGGATCCCGGTGATCATGGCGATGATCTCGTTCTTGTCTGTCTCGGCGGTTTTCCTTACGCCAATTTGTGTGGCCCGGCGCAGCACACAGATGCGGTCAGACAGGCGGAACACTTGATCCAGACTGTGACTAATAATCAAAATGGCTAGTTTTCGTTCTCTTAGAGAGGCAACCAGCTCTTCCACCTTTCCGGTTTCTGCAACGCCCAATGCAGCGGTTGGCTCATCAAGGAGGATCAGTTTGCTTGCCCAATGCGTCGCCCGTGCGATGGCAATGCCTTGACGTTGCCCACCGCTGAGATCGCGGATGGTTGAACTGGCAGATGGGATGCGCACGTCGAGTTGATCGACAAGGCTTTGAGTTTCCTTGCGCATGCGCCTTTT
>JACOMT010000183.1:914-5033 GCA_014623385.1 Paracoccaceae bacterium | reverse complement strand
GGCGGACCGGCGGTCGATAACCCGACCTTGAACCGCTTTTTCTCGCTGCACTATCTGTTGCCCTTTGTGATTGTGGGTCTGGTGATCGTGCATATCTGGGCTTTCCACACCACCGGTAACAACAACCCGACCGGTGTCGAGGTGCGGCGCGCATCCAGGGCAGACGCGGAAAAAGATACCCTGCCGTTCTGGCCCTATTTCGTGATCAAGGATCTGTTCGCGCTGGCCGTGATCATGGTGGTGTTCCTTGCTGTCGTCGGTTTTATGCCGAACTACCTGGGCCACCCCGACAACTATATAGAGGCGAACCCCCTGGCCACGCCTGCACACATCGTCCCGGAATGGTATTTTCTGCCGTTCTACGCGATCCTGCGCGCCTTTACCGATGACGTCTGGGTGGTGCAAATCGTATCTTTTCTGACCGGCGGGATCATCGACGCCAAATTCTTTGGCGTGATGGCGATGTTTGGCGCGATTGTGGTGATAGCTCTGGCCCCGTGGTTTGATACATCATCGGTGCGCTCGGCCAGGTATCGCCCGATGCTGAAAATGTGGTTCTGGGTGCTGGTTGCGGATTTCATCGTTCTGATGTGGTTGGGTGCCATGCCCGCCGAAGAACCCTATGCAACGTTCTCGCTGATTGCATCGACCTATTGGTTCGTTTACTTTCTGGTGATCCTGCCCCTGTTGGGCGTATTGGAACAACCGGATCAGATCCCGGCCACCATCGAGGCAGACTTTGCAGCCCGTTACGGCAAACCGGACGACGCCATGGGTGCGCCCGGCTCGACCCCGGCAGAGTAAATAAAGGACAGAGGCCTGGTTATGCTCAAGAAACCGGCAACCGCCGTCATCGTCGCGCTGGTCCTGACACCTGTTACAGGCTTTGCGGCAGGAGACTATGAAACCCATGTTGAAAACTACAGGTTTTCATTCGAAGGTCCATTTGGTACCTATGATCAGGCCCAGCTGCAACGCGGTCTGCAGGTCTATACCGAGCTCTGTTCGGCCTGCCACGGTCTGCGCTATGTCCCGATCCGGACACTGGGCGATGCCCAGGGTCCCGGCATTCCGGAAAACCAGGTGCGCGCCTATGCCGAACAGAATTTTGAAGTATTCGACCCGGAACTGGACGATTGGCGCCCGGCGGTTCCCAGCGACAATTTTCCGGTAAACGATTCTGTTGGCGCACCGGACCTGTCGATGATGGCCAAAGCGCGCGCGGGCTTTCATGGCCCCTATGGTCTGGGTATCAATCAGTTCTTCAAGGGTACGGGGGGGGCGGAATATATCGCCTCCCTGATGACCGGTTACACCGGCAACGACAAGGAAGAGGCAGGCACCATCCTGTATGAAAACAAGGCGTTCCCAGGCAACTGGATTTCGATGCCACCGCCGCTGTGGGGCGACGATGTTGAATATGCTGACGGCCATTCCACCGATCTCGAAGAGCTGTCAAAGGACGTGGCCGCGTTCTTGATGTGGACGGCGGAGCCCAAAATGACGGCGCGGAAACAGGCGGGCTTTGTCGGCGTGATCTTTCTGACCCTGTTATCGGTTCTCTTGTACCTGACCAACAAACGCCTTTGGGCATCTGTCAAAGGCAAAGACAGCTAGGGCCTTGTCTGACACGACGCCCAAGCCACCCGCCTTGGGGTGTACCAGAATGCACGACATGTGCCCCGGCAATCCATCACGTCCTGTGCCCCATTCCGCGTAGGGTGCCAGTCTGATCTATGTTGTTTGAGTGTGTTTCCGCAGCAGGATGTGACGTAAAGAAAGACCGCTGCGTGAGCGCGTGATGTTCGGCGGAAGCTCTGATCTGGCTATTCTGTCCGGTCCGCTGGCCTTACCTGGCCTTACAGTGTGGCAAGGCGGTTTTGGTGGTCTGGTTATGCGATTGCCGGTGTTTACGGGGCAGGTTCTGCCCGATTGCCACCAGGTGCCAGTCGGGCGTCCGGACTATCGGGCGGCGCGTCATCATGGCATAGGCATTGCGCAATCCCGCAAGCGTCGTTTGCAGATTAGCCTGCCCCCGCGTTGTTCCCAAGCCCGCAGGGGTCGATGACGGGCGGATGGACGGGCGGCCGTTCGTATGATTCCGTCACGGTGGCGACCGCGCATGGCGTCCCGCTTGACCTTGCTGGCACAGGCCTTATCAGACCGACGCCCGCCTGCGGGTTTGCCCCTTTGACTATGGTATCGAAACCCGGGGGCTATTGGTCCGGTTCGTAGATGTGGTGTTTCGCAGGTGTGGTGCGGACCCTGTCGATGAAGTCTTCCCCGTTCGGGCGGGCAAAGCCGTTGGATGTCATCTTCGTAGCCCAGCGTAGTCTTCGAGCCTTTCTTGATCCATATCGTCGGGGGCCTCCGTTTCGGCCCGGTCTTGCGGAGTACGGCAAAAGATCATCATGGGCACCGCCCTGCACCAGCACATTGCGAAAAAGGCAATAGAACGGCAATGGGTCGTCGCATCGGGCACAGGTACAAATGAGGTCGCGGCCGCAACACAGTATGAAATCCAACCGCAGTTGAGGGCGCGTGCGCCAGCTTTGGGGTGCCACTGCCCGATCAACAGGCACTTGAACAGAACCAGCGGATCATAACCCTGCGGCCCGATCCCGGCACGCCCCAACCCCCGCTTGCGGTTCGGCAAACACCACCGCCAGTCCATGAGTGCGTTAATCATGGTCAGAACATCATTTGCGCCGATCCGATTCGCGTTCGACACGAACCGCGCAACAACAGGTGCATCAAACCACCCCTGAAAACCTCCCAAGCGCATACCGTGTTGATAGTTTGTCCGCAATCCTCTAAATTATGCAGAGGTCTTTCTGGTCGATGATCTGCCCGGGATTGTGGAGGGCAGCCTGATTGATGGGGCGTTCGCGGGCAGCCGGAGCAATCTTGTGATGAAGGAGCGGCCCAAATCCGGCGAAGGCACCCTTGTCTTGGTCTTTGTCTTTGCCGAGCACAGAGGCACGCCTGTTCCGGGCCTGCCGCTACAACTGGCCCCCTGCATGGTGAGGATCCGGAAGCACCATGCGGGTATGGACGCCCGCAGGCTGTGCACCATGCCGCCGTCGAGTCGGTGGCCACCAGGCACGGAGAGGCGAAATGATGCGTTCCCCAAGAGGCTGATCTCCGCCTCTTTCCTTGTCGCATTGCACATGGTACGAATATGGACGTTGAATATCTTTGAGGCAGCTCATGACACATCCCCACAAGTTTCACTTTATCTCCGGTTTGCCACGCTCGGGTTCGACCCTTGTATCGGCAATTCTGCGCCAGAATCCGCGCTTTCGGGCGGGCATCACGAGCCCGATCGCCAACCTCTTTGAGGGCATCATCGGACAGGTGTCCGCCGGAACCGAGTTGTCGAGCGTGGTCGACGAGGCACAGCGCGAACGCCTGCTGCGCGGCCTGTTCGACAGTTACTATGCCGACTGTCCGGAAGAGCTGATTTTCGACACCAACCGGTCCTGGACCGCCAAACTGCCGGCGCTGACGCGTCTGTTTCCCCGGGCCAAGCTCATCTGCATGGTGCGCGATCTGTCCTGGGTTATGGATTCGATGGAACGCCAGTTCCGCGCCAATGCTTTCGAACATACACGCCTGTTCAGGGCATCAAGCGAACGCGCCACCGTCTACAGCCGGGTCGAAGCCCTGGCAGGTCCGAACCGGCTGGTCGGCTTTCCGTGGCACGCCCTGCGCGAGGCCTGCTATTCCGAACATGCAGACCGGATCGTCATCGTCGAATATGAACTGCTCACCCGACGCCCTGGCAAGGTCTTCAAGCTGCTCTACGATTTCCTAGAGGAGCCGATTTTCGAACATGACTTTTCTAATGTGGTGTTCGATGCCCCGGAATTTGATGCCCAGCTTGGCCTGGACGGATTGCATCGGGTTCATAACGCGGTCGCACCCCGGCCACGCGATACCATTCTGCCGCCGGACCTGTTTGAAAAATACCATCAGCGTGCCTTTTGGCGCACGCTCGGGGGCTCGCGTGCCTTTCGTATCGTGGCGAAGGCACCCGAGGGCAGCCAGGGCGAAACACTGCCCGATGGCAACCAGGGCGAAACACTGCCCGAGGGCATCCAGAGCGAAGCACTGCCT
>JACOMT010000183.1:0-890 GCA_014623385.1 Paracoccaceae bacterium | reverse complement strand
GAGGGCAGCCAGAGCGAAGCACTGCCTGACTGACCACCCGGGCGGGGGTTCATTCACAGGCAGGGAGCACCCGGTGCATCAAAACACCCTGCCTGTGCCGGACAGGCAGGGCACCGTAATGCGGTGCCCGATACCCGTTTTGCAGTTCAACATCGATGGGGCGTGCCCCCTGACCGGTTTCCCGTTGGACAGAAGCGGGCCCATGCATCCGGGACCGGGGAAAACCACCGACAAGCCCGTCAGCAAGCCCGTAGATGGAGCGGGATGATGGATTCGGGGGTTTGCCCTGCCTTTGGTCTGATCACAGTGCCTCAAACACAAACGCAGGAATGGCAACTTCCCAACTATCGCACCTTGGCCTATGATTGAACGCTTGGTCACCTTTTCTGTGCGCCAGGCCAAGGAGCACCGCAACCTGCCCACGCAGAAACCTGGCTCTTTTCCATGCAACCGAGACTTCGGTACTTGCGTCCCTGACGTGCCATCGGGCCCGTTCATAAACCAGAACCGTGCTTCTGCTATTGGCGGCCAGCGAATCACAGATCGACCAAGCGCGAGCTTCGGCAGACCGAAAGTCGCGTCTTGGACCAGAGAATGACGAGTGACGGACCGTCTGGCAATCGCCGGGGAGCTCGCAGGCAGGTATTCGTGGTTATCATTGCTCCTCACGACGAGTCACGACGAGGTTTCGCCGAGCACGGATACAGCCGCCTCGGGGTATCCTGATCTTCGTTGCAGGATGAACGTTCCCGGCCGCGACGCGGACGGGCGCGAGTTTCCTGCAGCCCCGTGAGATGACCGCAACCCTTGGCCAGGTCCAGCGGATCACACCCCTGCGGCCCGATCCCGGCACGCCCCAACCCGCGCTTGCATGTCGGCGAACACCACCG
>JACOMT010000182.1 GCA_014623385.1 Paracoccaceae bacterium | reverse complement strand
CCGGCGTACGCTTCGCGCCTTTCCTGACCCACCGGGTTTGCGTGTCAGTACTGAAATGCACGCCTGGATCTTCGGGTGGATCTTCGGGGTCTTCGCTTCGGCCCGGTCTTGCGGAGCACGGCACCCCCCGACCAGAAGATCATCGCAGGTTGCGAAAACGGCAATGGGTTATCTCATCGGGCACAGGTGCAAAGCGTTCGAGACCGCAAAACAGTATGAAATCCAACCGCATTTGAGGGCATGCTCCAGCTTTGGGGTGCCATTGCCCGATCAGCAGACAGTTGAAGCGGACCCGAAGATCGTAACCCTGGGGCCAGATCCCGGAGCACCCCAACCCGCGGCTTGCATATCGGCGAAAACCACCGCCAGTCCATGAGTGCGTCAATCCTGGTCAGAACGTCATCTGCACCGATCCGAACCGCGTTCGACACGAACCGCGCAAAAACAGGTGCATCAAACCACACTTGAACGCCTCCCAAGCGCATACCGGGTTGATGGTTTGTCCGCAATCCTCCAGTTAAGCAGAGGTCTTATCATACAAATAAATGCAGAACCTTTTGGAGATAAGGCGGATTCCAGCCCAGTTTTCCCATACGTGAACCTGCTTGACGGGTCTGCCCGATCTATCCATATCCTGATCCATGACCGAGCTGAACCACATCCGCAATTTTTCCATCATTGCCCATATCGACCACGGGAAATCCACCCTGGCAGACCGGCTGATCCAGTTCACCAATACAGTTGTCGAACGCGATATGCAGGAACAGCTTCTTGACAGTATGGATATTGAACGGGAACGTGGCATCACCATCAAAGCGAACACGGTTCGCATCGACTACACCGCCAAGGATGGCAAGGACTATGTTCTGAACCTGATCGACACGCCCGGTCATGTGGATTTCGCCTATGAGGTTTCCCGCTCCATGCGCGCGGTTGAGGGCTCGCTTCTGGTTGTCGACGCCTCTCAAGGAGTCGAGGCCCAAACGCTTGCCAATGTCTACACTGCCATCGAGGCAGATCATGAGATTGTGCCGGTGCTCAACAAAATTGACCTTCCCGCCGCCGAGCCCGAGCGCATTGCCGAGCAGATCGAGGATGTCATAGGCATCGAAGCCTCCGATGCATGCCTCATTTCCGCCAAAACCGGCCTGGGTATCCCAGAGGTGCTGGAGGCCATCGTCACCCGCCTGCCGTCCCCGCATTCCGGCGACCCCGACGCCCCCCTCAAGGCGATGCTGGTTGACAGCTGGTATGACCCCTATTTGGGCGTTGTCGTCCTCATTCGCATTATAGAAGGCAAGCTAAAAAAGGGCGACCGGATCCGCATGATGCAAACCGGTGCCCGCTATGGCATCGACCGCATCGGCGTCTTCCGCCCCAGGATGGAAGATATCGACCTGCTAGGCCCGGGCGAGATCGGCTTTATCACCGCTTCGATCAAACAGGTCCGCGACACCCGCGTGGGCGATACCATCACGCACGAAAAAAAGGGCACCAAAGAGCCGCTGCCGGGCTTCAAACCGTCGGTCCCTGTGGTCTTTTGTGGTCTCTTCCCCGTCGATAGTGCCCAATTCAAGTACCTCAACGACGCCATCGAAAAGCTTGCGCTCAACGACGCGTCCTTCAGCTTTGAAATGGAAGCATCCGCCGCCTTGGGTTTTGGTTTTCGTTGTGGTTTCCTCGGCCTTCTTCACCTCGAGGTCATCCGCGACCGGATTGAGCGGGAATATGACATTGAGCTCATCACCACCGCCCCCTCGGTCGTGTATCATATCTACATGAAAGACGGGGATATGCGCGAGCTGCATAACCCCGGCGACATGCCCGACCTCACCCATATTGACCACCTGGAAGAACCGCGCATCGAAGCTACGATCCTGGTACCTGATGAATATCTTGGCGAGGTCATGAAACTCTGTCAGGACCGCCGCGGCATCCAACAGGATTTGACATATGTCGGTACCCGCGCTATGATAGTCTATGACTTACCGCTCAACGAGGTGGTGTTTGATTTCCACGATTGGCTGAAATCGGTCACCAAAGGCTATGCCAGCTTTGACTACCAGATGACCGGCTACCGTGAGGACCAGCTGGTGAAAATGCAGCTCCTTGTGAATAACGAACCAATCGACGCGCTGTCGGTTATGGTCCACCGTGACCGTGCTGAACAGCGTGGCCGCGCGATGGTGGAAAAGCTCAAAGAGCTCATCCCCCGCCACATGTTCAAAATCCCGATCCAGGCGGCCATTGGCGGCAAAGTGATCGCCCGCGAAACCCTGTCGGCCATGCGCAAAGACGTGACCGCGAAATGCTATGGTGGCGACGTCACGCGAAAACGCAAACTGCTGGACAAGCAGAAAGCGGGCAAGAAAAAGATGCGCCAGTTCGGAAAGGTGGACATCCCACAAGAGGCATTTATTTCGGCGTTGAAGATGGATGGATGAGGCGCTCGTACACGTCCCGTTTGAAAGTGTTCTAAACCCTGTCGTATCGGGTCTGGCCCATGCGGTTTTCAGATATAGGTTACGCATTTGGGTGATCTGAAAACATGATGGAAAAGCGGTTTCCGGCGGCAAGTGCCGCGCGCGGGGATTTCCGGCGCTTTTCCCGGGGTTCCGGATCGCTGGAGGCTCGGTTGGTGGCGGCCTGCCCGGTCGTGGGAACAGGCCGCGCGCCAGCGTCATGGATTCGGCAATCACCGGGCCAATGATGGGCAACACCGACCCAGCCTTGGCCCATGTGCTACGCGCGAACGAGCCAGGGTTCCATAATGCCAGATCGCACAGCTGCGTATCATCAGATATATAGGCCAACACATCCGAACAGGCCCAGACCAGCACCGCAATCGCAACAGGATAGGGACCGACCAATACTGTCACCGTAACGCAAGGCCCTACCCGGCACAATCGCCATTATCGGCCCCCTACCCGGCCCCAAAGCCACCTCCGACAATGCCCGGAGCAGCCAGGGGATTGCGAAACTGCCTCTGCATCGCGGTCCCTGATGCAGTCCCCAGCGTCGAGCCCATCAGAACCGCCGTCACAAGCTCTGGCAAGCAAATCCGGTCGAGCGGCTCCAAACCCTGACCCGGTATCAGGGTTTCAGCTGAGACCAAATCGGCGGTCCGGCGGCCCCAACGGACAGGGACAGGCCTGCTGCCGACAGCAAAAGCAAAACCAAACCGGGCGTCGTCAATCGCACCCGCATCTGCCGGGGGTGAGGCCATCGGCACAGATATCTGTTGCGCGATCATGGCTTTACCTGCCCGCAATACCGGCCAGCACGCGGGACAAGTTGTCGACCGCGTGGACCAAACCCCATCAATCGCAACCCATCCATGCGCAACAGATGCCGGTGTTCGCCTGCAGGCGTGGCCGCGATGGCGGGCAACGCAAACAAGGCTGTATCCGCAATCGCACGACCCCAGACCGATCCATAATCAGGATCATATCTCGGTGCTGCCCGCAGAATCGCCTCATCCGTCACGAAGCTTATAGCCCATCATGCCCGTGAACGCGTTCTGCGGCCATGATCCGGCCATTTGCTGCACCAGGAACGAACATGACTCGCAGCGACGTATAGCACATCCGCTCTTGCGCGGTCACTGACGCCCGGGCACGTTCTGTGCTGACCGGTATCGATCAGGGCCTCTGCCCCTCTATCAAGGGACGCGCCAGTCATCCGGATCTTTTTGACGATACCATCGGCAGAGTGGTCTTCCTGGATCATAACCGGATCGCTATCTGCAGCCGACAACACCTCCAGCGTTCCGGCGGGACCCGCATGTTCCGTTGCTATTACCAGATCGGCCCTTTAGGGCCAGCACCGCTACCGCTTCGGGCGACAGGGCACCGGGTATAGCCGACATTGGGCAGGTCGCGCAGGTCCACCGGAAAAGTCGATGTGGTGTCACACGCCACCAGCCTATCCACGCCACCAGCCTATCCACGGCACCAGGCGCATGGATGACTTTCGCTCTATTTGCCTACTGCATTGATGTTCATCCCACCCGAGGTACTGACCAAGCAGTGCTTTGGCATCGGGTTCCTCTGCAGGCCGATGAGATGGAAGCAGCACAGATAAATTTCAGGAAAAATATAACACATCAATCAGTGGGAAAATAGAGCC
>JACOMT010000181.1:12332-13552 GCA_014623385.1 Paracoccaceae bacterium | reverse complement strand
GCGGCGTGCTGAGACCAAATCAATTGCCAAGGCTTCATACCGAACACAGCCCGGCCGCATCCGGAAGCATCTGGGACCGGGTGAGAACGATGCAACGGCTGGACACCACCCGGAACGCGATGGGCGATGTCGGACTGCAGGTGGTGTTTGCCGAGCTCCTTGCTGTGCTGTTGATGAATATCGACCTGACCGATCTGTCGGCATGGAACGTTGGCCTTTCGCCTTGGCCTTGCATCCTCTACTTATTCAGAACTAGCCACAAACCCGCCAGATGTCGGCCCCAGGGCACGCTTTATGGATTAGTCTGGTATGAGAACCCGGACCACTATCTGGCCAGAATTTGGACACATGCCACCATTGCTGTGGGGTTTGCGACACCGACGCCCATGCTAGCCGATTTGAAGATGATACTGGACGAGGAACGCACGGGCAATGCCCTGTTGCACACCATGAGACGCTTTGATCAGGGCATGCGCGGCAGCACCGCCGATCTGACCGGGGACATTACCATCTTGGGTGCCGTCGGCACAGGCAATACCGGTCGGCACGGGGCATTACAACTCTTGCTCCTGGGTGCCTGACATGGGTGGACCTGCGACCGCCGATCAGTGGGTCAACACGTTCCTGATGGCCCGGGCCGCCGAAACCGGGGCAACCACCAACACACAATTGGCCTATGGCACGGATTTGAAGGATGTAGCCGACTGGCTGGCCAACAACGGCGGTTCATTTGCCACGGCCTCGCGCGCGGATATCGAACGGTACCTGATCCATTGCTATGAACAGGGGCTAGCCAAATCAACGCGTGCGCGACGGCTGTCGGCGATCAAGCAACTTTATCGTTTTGCCCTCGAAGAAAACTGGCGTGACGAAAACCCGGCGTTCCAGATTAAGGGACCCGGCCGAGAAAAACAGCTACCCAAAACATTAAATTTGGATGAGGTTGACCGCCTGTTGGCCGCTGCCCGCCAGACCGGGCGGACCGAGGCGGACCGACTGCGCAACACCTGTTTGATGGAGGTACTTTATGCCACCGGCATGCGGGTGACCGAAATGGTCACCCTGCCCGCCAGTGCCGCCCGTGGCAACCCCCGGATGCTGATGGTGACGGGCAAGGGCGGCAAGGAACGGATGGTACCGCTGTCTCCGCCCGCACGTCAGGCACTGGTGGCCTGGCTAGGTGTGCGCGACGCGGCGGAGAAAGATAAGGCCAGCCAAGG
>JACOMT010000181.1:5550-12210 GCA_014623385.1 Paracoccaceae bacterium | reverse complement strand
TGCCACGCATCTTTTGGCCAATGGTGCCAACCTGCGGGTAATCCAGACACTGCTGGGCCATGTGGATGTGGCAACCACCGAAATTTACACGCACGTTCTGGATGAACGGCTAGTCGAATTGGTGCTGGATCACCATCCTTTGGCAAAAGACGACCCCACGGCAAACGAGTAACCTTGAACTGATCGGCACCACCCTCCATAATCGGTTCAGATAAATTATGACTTTGGCCTAAGAATGGATACCGCTTCTTCTGCGCTGGACAGCGCATTCTGGACCGCCGCCTTGCCAATCCTGTTGTTATTGGTGCTGTCGGCCTTCTTTTCTGGCTCTGAAACCGCTCTGACCGCCGCCTCACGCGGAAAATTGCGGGCACAGGCGGATAAAGGTTCCAAAGGGGCCGAGCGCGCGCTGCAGATCACCGAAGACAATGAACGTCTGATCGGCTCTGTTCTGCTGGGTAACAACCTGGTCAACATTTTGGCCACCTCGCTCGCTACCACCTCGTTCACCCGGGTCTTTGGAGAAAGCGGTGTGGCAATGGCCACGCTGGTGATGACACTTTTGGTATTGATCTTTGCCGAGGTGCTGCCCAAAACCTATGCCATCACCAATTCGGAAAGTGCTGCCTCAACCGTTGCCGGGCCAATCAGCCTGGTTGTGACGATTTTTGCCCCCGTGGTTGCTGCCGTGCGTTTGTTGGTGCGTGGCGCGCTGCGCCTGTTTGGCGTCCGCATCGATCCTGACAGTCATATCATGGCGGTACGCGAGGAAATTGCCGGAGCACTACAACTCGGCCATTCCGAAGGGGTTGTGGAAAAAGAGGATCGTGACCGCATTCTGGGCGCGCTGGACCTCGGCGAACGGTTCGTCGAAGAGATCATGCTGCACCGGTCGAACATTGAGATGATCGATGCGGCGGCCGAGTCCGAGGCGATATTGCAACAATGTCTGGACAGCCCGCATACTCGTTTGCCCGTTTTTAAGGACGAGCAGGAAAACATTATCGGTTTGGTTCATGCCAAGGATCTGTTACGCGCCATGTATGCCCAGATTGGCGGTTCTGCCGGGGATGCCACGGCGTTGAAATCGTTTCAGATCACCGAGGTGGCGACACCCCCCTATTTTGTACCCGAAACCACAACGCTGAACGACCAGATGCGCGAATTCCTGCGTCTGCGAACCCATTTCGCGCTGGTAGTGGATGAATATGGTTCGCTACAAGGGCTGATCACACTCGAAGATATTTTGGAAGAAATCGTGGGTGAGATCACGGACGAATTTGATACCGAGGATGACCAGACGGTGACCCGGTCGGTGGATGGTGCCTATGATGTAGAGGGATCAATGACTATCCGGGACCTGAACCGGGCCAAAGATTGGTCGCTGCCCGATGATGAAGCGAACACTGTGGCCGGGCTGGTCATTCACGAGGCCCAGATAATCCCAACCGTGGGTCAGGTGTTTTCATTCCACGGATTCCGGTTCGAAGTGACAGCCCGCGAAAGCAACCGGATAACTGGGTTAAAAATTAGGCCGTTATAGCATCCAACAATCCACAAAAGAGGATATTGTTGCATGCTGAATGACGACAATAGCGGCATATTCAGTAAAGAGCAATAAATAACTGAATATCAACTCAAAAATCACATACGAACTTTAACATCCTAAATTTTTAGCCGCACATCACGAAGATCATTTAGTATGAAAAGATCTCTGCGTGACAGCGTGATGTTCGGCGGAAGCGTTGATTTGGCCATTCTGTCCGGTCCGCTGGCCTTACAGCGGGCAAAACAGTGGGCAAAGCGGTTTGGGTGGTCTGGTTATGCGATTGCCGGTGCTTGCGGGTTGAGGATGATCCTGTTTGCGGTGCCCCGCAGGTTCTGCCCGATTGCCACCAGCGCCAGTTGGGCGTTTTGTTTTGGCCAGCCCGAAATATAGGGCGGTGCTTCATCGTGCCAAAGCAGTCCTTAATCCGAAAGCGGCGTTTGGAGATCAGCCTGCCCCCGCGTTGTTCCCGGGCCCGCAAGGGTCGATGACGGGCGGCCGTTCGCATGATCCCGTCACGGTGGCGGCCACGCAGGACGTCCCGGTTCGCAGATGTGGGGTGGGACCTTGTCGATAAAGCTTTCCTCGTTCGGGCGCGCAAAGCCATTGGATGTCATTTTGTAGTTTGGCGTAGGCTTCGAGCCTTTCTTGACCCATCGCGCTTGCGCGTCGACACTGAAATGCACGTCTGGATCGTCGGGCGGATCGTCGGGGGTTACCTCTTCAGCCCGGTATGGCTGCCGGGGCGTTGGCAGCATTTTGCACCGCTTCGGCCCGTGATCCCCGATCTGACGGCAAACCCCAGCCGGAAGATCATCATGGACACCGCCCTGCACCAGCGCGTTACGAAAACGGCAATGGGTCGTCTCATCGGGCACAGGTGCAAAGAATCGGGATCGCAACACAGCATGAAATCCAGCCGCAGTTGAGGGCGCGCGCCAGCTGCGGGGTACCACTGCCGAGCACCCCAACCCGCGGTTCAGGATCGGCAAAAACCACCGCCAGCCCACTGGTACGTCAATCCTGGTCAGAACGTCGTCTGCACCGATCCGAACCGCGTTCGACACGAACCGCGCAAAAACAGGTCTATCAAAACCACCCCTGAAGCCCCCCCAAGATTACACCGGGTTGATGGTTTGTCCGCAATCCGCCAATTGTTTAAAGGCCTTTGAAATGGAAAGAACCGGAAAGGTACCTTCTAACGGACTGTGATCCCGTGACTATGTGGCTCCGAACTGTCGGCTGTTTGGGCAATTTCCTTTGCGATCACGAATCGTGCCAGTCCGTAGACTGGCTGCATCCAGACGCCCAGAACCGGCCAACCTGCCAGCGGGTGCCCGAATTTGCTGTGGAGTTGCGATGCTCCATCGGGGATGTTTCGGGACGGATTGCACTTGCCTTAACGTGAGGGGCTGCCGGAACGTCAGCCAATATTCAAAGGTTTTATTCTTGTACGCCTTCGAAAATTTTCAGGTCGTGGCATGCATGGACACTGCGACATCTGCGATCCGTCGCCGGATCCTGAAATCTGTAACCGGTAACGTACTACCTTAAAACCCGAAATATCTTGGGCATCATCCAGATAGGCGGGACTGGTGCAGGTCAATGAATGAAATGGATATTGCGCCCGGCTGAAGCAAAAATGATACTGTCCAAATTCGGAATCGCCTTGAATGAACACGTAAAAAACGGCACGGGCACCAGATATTGGCGGTCGGCGGCTGTTTTTGCGGAGCAATTCAGGGTGCAGTCGATAGGCATCCCTCATCCGCGCAATTACGCCCAATTAGTTGATGCATTTAGTTGACGCATTGCACCCATTTTCGGCGGCGGTGCCTGTTCAGATCTAGATCTGGACGTTGTGCAAGGGCTTTGAAAGTGTATTCTTTACTTTTCCAGATGACAGGCAATCAATTCTATGTTCTGCACCAAAGCCGGTTTTACCGGACATCTATTTCCGTACTAAACTACGTATGTCTGGCTGCGGCTGTGGGCATAGCCCGCACGCATGACCAGCCGGTTCGCCGATTCGGACGCGGGGGATTTAAGAAAAGATTGCAGCATTTCCAACTGACCACCGATCTCCAAGCAGAGAAGTTGCAGGTTGTCATCGAGGGGACGGGGCAGTTTAGGTATCAAACCATCCCGGATAGACGGGGCCGTCGCTGGCCAGTGCCGGTGCGGCATAAGTCAATAAAAATCGCATCTCGTCCGGGCTGACTCCATAGCGTGCCGCTCTGTGACGGATTGGAGTCGGGTCCGACGAGTAACGGTGTAGACCACCCGGCACCTGACAATGAATATAGATCTAGTGGCGGGTATCTTCGGGATTTTTCCAAACAAACTCGGCCAGATGCAAGCGCGGCCCGACCTGTACTTTTGCCCCGATCTCTGCAAAACATTCACATTTCCCCCGGTTCCTGTTTGCCGCCGGGTATGGTCAGGTACGGCGGGTCCTGGCCGCGTTGTTTCAGCTGTGCCAATATATGTGGCTCACGTCGGATCGCGGCACGGGCGGTTGCACGAACCTGCGCGATGAAATGGCGCACCCGGCGGCCCAATCGGGGTTAATGTGTGGATAGGTGCCGCGCATGCATCCTGCGGCTGTATTGCAAGTACACGGTGTCAGTCTTGGAAATCTCTCGCAATGCCGAAATCTGCAAAATGCGGAAAAATGGATTTGATGGGGGGAGCTTTCGCGACATCGCTGACGCGCCATCGGCGTTAAAACCGCGTCGGTCCACGATCACTTCCCAAACAAGGACGATTTGGGGGATCACGGTCATGAATGGGCATGCCGGAACGGTTTATGTCGTCGCCGGGGTGTTGGATGATCCAGCCGAAACGCCCCGGACTGTATGGTGCTTTGGTCAGATGGGTATCTTTATGCCTTCCGGGCTAAAACATCCACGTTGGGCTCTGTCGTCAATCATCTGTCTGATGAAACATCGCACCGAGGTGCAGGGGGTTTATTATGGCCAGAGCACATGGGTGGACACGGTCTTGACAGGAAGTCAGTCGTCGCTGAGCCTCAATCTGGTGATCGGCATGATGCATGATGCGGATGGTTCCGGCCCTGTCAACAGCGTATATCAGGCCGTTTCATCGAGGTCAGGGCGGATTTTCTGGCACTATAGCCTGGGAGGTTTGATCGGCAAACCGTGGCTGGGGTGGTAGGATTCGAACCTACGATACACGGTACCAAAAACCGCTGCCTTACCACTTGGCTACACCCCAACAGCGACCCGCTGATTACACGCCCCGCACGGATGATTCAAGATCATTATAAGAATTTTTAGTGCCGATGCCGCCCGGTCAGTTCAGGCATCTGTTTGCAACGGAATAGTCCCGTTTCGCGCGCCCTGTGCCGAGCGATCATGGGACTCGGCACAGGCGAACAATGGCGGGATCGTTTCAATCGCAGCCTCCAGCCCCCATTCTTGAATATCTTATGTGATTCGGTCAACGGCGGCCCGGTGCCGGGCAGTGGTCAAGATGTGTAGATCAGGACGATGTCGATCACCAAAGCTTTGAAAGGTATCGTGGGGGCATATTTAACTGGGATACATAATCATAGATGTACCCGTTTGTGGTGTCGACATAAAAGTTCTGGCCCAGCTTGACTCTACCTACGGATGGGTCGGGCCGACAGTAGCATCCAAAATCCGGGCTGCCAGGTCCGATTCCGATGCCCCAGCGGCCTGTGCGTGGTGAAGGGTATCACCCCTGCACTGCCTCATTCGGCAAACTAAACAACTGTATACCCAACGGTGCCCACCGTCCTGGACATTAGGATTATCTGCCCCGAAACACAGCCACCATTCAATATGGTGTAAGCCGTCGTTAGCCTGATGATGCCCATCACTGCACCGACCTTGCAGATCGATTGCAATGGCATTGCATGACCTGCAAACAGCGTGATGCACTCCGTTGCGATGCCAAATGCGCGTTGCCATTGGCTATTCCAGATCCACACACGCTGACCATCGAAATGGTAATCCCAATAATACGACAATGATTCATCAATTCGATCTTCGACTTGACCATCATCAACATTGATTTCAATGACCTGGTTTGCCTAATTTCTTTAGGCACCATTCCTTAAATCTTTCTCTGGTTTTTGGTTGTGACATTTTAACATCCGAATTTTGTTCTATTTATTACAAGGATTTTTATTACCTAGTTTATAGATGATTTCCATCTAGGTTTTATCTTTTTAGTTTATTTATACCTTTTACAATCTTTCAAAATATCTTTGAACTTCTAACATCGCTAATCATATTTTCTCATAAGTATTGTATCGCCAATTTTCTTGTACAGAAGCTTTAAAATTATTTTAGTTTAAATTTAACATCCTGTGACTCAAAACACGACTAACATAGTCAAGATCCAAGAACATACGAAACCTATAATTGGAATTGTTTATTTCTATAAGTTCATCAGCCTTGTCGGGGAAGTTATTCTGCTAATACACAAATTTTTCTTAAACTGTGTATTGCACCCTCAAGTATTTGAGGATATTCACCTAAAAATATGCGCCACATTAATGGTACGATACCATCGCTGTGTGCAGAAAAACCACGGAACAGGGCGGCTTGGTGACGCCCGTACAGCATGCCACCACCTGAATGATTTCACACGTGGTGGTCAATCCCCTAGTCGCGCAATTCGTCCGGCCAGACCCCCCACAGGGCCGATTTGCGAGCCCAGCCGCGATAGCCGCCCGCAATGATATAGCACCAGCCCGGCTTACAATCGCCCAGCCGCGCGATCACCCCCAGTTCGAAAGCGGCGACAACAGGTGACTGCGGGTCTGGTCGTTTGTGGATGGTCATCATATCCTGTTCAATAATCACGGTTCGCACACCGGACAATAGTGCATAATGCACCCAGCCCCCGGCACCATCGCGATCATGGACCCGACGCCAATGCCCGTGTTCGGCGGTGATCTGTAACGGCATATTCCGGCGCTTAAAGACCCAGTCAATCCGGTGGGTCAGCGACGGACCACGCCGTACATTGCCTTCGCTGGCCTTCATTGACACAAAACGCGGTATCGGCAAATTGGTCACCGGTCCGCGGTCCGCTTCCGCCAAGGAACCGAAGAATGCAAC
>JACOMT010000181.1:0-5539 GCA_014623385.1 Paracoccaceae bacterium | reverse complement strand
CAAAGCCATCAAGCCTGCAGCGACTCGGCACCGCCACTGCCATCCGTTTTGTTCCATCACAGTTGACCTGCCCCTTATGCCTATTCTGCTCATATTAGAGCGATATGAATTTCCGCCCAGGGTTCTTGCACCCCACCTTATCCTGCTCCACCATGCCACGGGAGCGAACAACTGTAAAAGCTTTGGAGAAGCAACAGTGCCAAGAGAGAGAGACTGAGTGTTATTGTTATGTGACGGTTGCATGGGGTTGTGGAAACACGGCTAAACGAACTGTTCGACGTCCGGTTGCGCGACGACGACACCCCCGATGACCTGGGACAAACCTGCCACCACCGGTTCAGACTGCGGATATTTTGGTGCCCACGGTAACAGACGAGATCGACAGCACGCTGATCAGGCAAGCACGTGCTTGGTTGAAGATGATCGCAAACTATGGGGGGTGGATCATATTGTATTGACGTCGCAACAGCGCGCCAGCGCGGCATCTTGGTCAGCAACACGCCTGGCATGCTGACGGAGGACACCACCGATATGACCATGGTGCTGGTCCTAGCATTAACGCGGCGCATTCCCGAAGGGCTGTCACACATGCAGTTGGGAGATTGGTCAGGATGGCAGGATGGGCACCCATCCCTGGGCGAACAGATCAGCGGGCACCGCCTGGGCATTCTGGGCATCGGTCAGATTGGCCAAGCTGTGGTACGGCGTGCAAGTCCATTATAACAACCACAAACGTTTGCGCCCCGAAATCGAAGACGCGCTGGAGGCACCTATTGGGAAAACCTAAGCCAGATGGTTGCCCACATGGATGTACGTAATTAGCTATAGTTGCCCGTCCACACCCAGCACGTTCCACTTGATGGATGCACATCGGCTAAAGCTGACGAAACCGACAACAGTGATTGTGAACATATCCCGGGGCGAAGTGGTCGATGAAAACGCGCTGCCCCGGATGGTCCGCGCAAGCGAGATTGAGGGCGCGGGCCTGGACGTCTACGAATACGGTACGCAAGTGAACCCACAGCTGCGCGAATTTATCCAATGTTGTCCTGTTACCGCATGCGGGGTCCCCACGGTCGAAGGCGGGATCGAAATGGTTAAAAAGGTGATTATCAACATCCGCCTGCCAGATCAAGTCATATCGTCGATGCTGTGACGCGAAACCTTTGGGCGTTGAACAACGATTTTTGTGCAAGGGTGAATTTGGAAGACCTCTGTGTGAGCGCGTGATGTTCGGCGGAAGCTGTGACTTGGCCATTCTGTCCGGTCCGCTGGCCTTACATCGAGCAAAGCGGCTTTGATGGTCTGGTTTTATGCGATTGACGGTGTTTGCGGGTTGAGGGTGATCCTGTTTCGCGCTCTAGCTTCGGGGGTGCCACTGCCCGATCTATTAGGGCGTCAATCTTGCTCAGAACGTCGTCTGCGTTGATCAGATCCGCGTTTGACACGAACCGCGCAAAAACAGATACATCAAACCACCCCTGCACGCCTCCCGGGAACATACCGGGTTGATGGTTTGCCCGCCAATACGCCAATCACACAAAGGTCTTTACCCGCTCCATCATGCGATTACTCCTGCATTTTCAGGACAAACTATAGCCATCAATACGGTATACTAATAAAGCCTTTGATTTACGCTGATAGCAGCGCTTTACGACCAACTGCACAAGCCTTTCGCAACTGGCTCTTGTAAATTGATGCGCCCGCTTCGACCAGTGATTACATAACCGTCCGCTGTTCGACACGAGCTGGGACGAGGGCTCTGACGAGGTCTTTCATGTTGAGGACACCGACCTGTTTGCCTTCGCTCATGACACGATAGGTTTTGTAGGTATCGCCGCCCGAGATTGAAATCAAGTGTTCCAGCGTGTCGTTGGCATCGACGTTGCCATCGGTTTCGCCCTGATGGCTTGCCACGTCCGTCATAATAGACCGCACACGCAGCACACGCGCACGGTTGATGTCGCTGACAAAGTCTTCGATGTATGGGTCGTCCGGGTGTAGCAGGATATGCTGTGGCTCTCCCTGCTGCACCACATAGCCGTCCTTCAGGATCACCAAGTGATCGGCCAGTTTCAACGCCTCGTCCAAGTCATGGGTTATGAAGATGATCGTCTTGTTCAGGTCTTTCTGCAGCTCCAGCAGCAGGTCCTGCATGTCGGTCCGGATCAGCGGATCGAGCGCCGAGAACGCCTCGTCCATCAGCATGATCTCGGAATCCGAGGCCAGCGCCCGGGCGAGCCCCACCCGTTGCTGCATTCCGCCTGACAGCTGGTGTGGATAGCGATCCTCGTAGCCCGCAAGCCCGACCCGGGCGAGCCATTTCTTGCCCGCCGCCACGATCTCATCCTTGCTGTTGCCGCGCACGGCCAGCGCCATACCAGCATTCTCGGCAACGGTCTTGTGCGGCAGCAGGGCGAACTTCTGAAACACCATCGACATGGTATTCAAGCGCATCTCGCGCAGGCACCGGGTATCATAGTTCAGCACATTCTGCCCATTCACCCAAACCTCGCCCGCGGTGGGTTCAATCAGCCGGTTCAGGTGCCGAATCAGAGTCGATTTACCCGAGCCCGACAAGCCCATGATGACCGTGATCTCGCCCGCCTGCATATCGACATTAATGTCCTGGAGGCCCAGAACATGGGATTTCTGTTCCAGCAATTCTGTCTTGCTCATGCCGGCGCGCACATTTTCCATCGCTGCCTCGGGACGGGTACCAAAGATCTTGTAGAGGTTGCGGATCGCAATTTTAGGTGCTGCATTCATGTCCCGGTACCTTAATTTTTTAGTTTTTCTACGTGGCGGACACGCGGTTGAGCGCCGCCTTGGACACCCGGTCCAGCACAATCGCCAACAGAACGATGCCCAGACCCGCGATCAGCCCCACACCCAGTTCCAGATTGCGGATGCCACGCAACACCTGCACGCCAAGACCCGGTGCGGAGACAAGCGAGGCAATCACCACCATCGCAAGGCTCATCATGATCGTCTGGTTCACACCCGCCATGATATTGGGCAGCGCCAGCGGCAATTCCACGCCCCACAATTTCTGGCGCGGCGACATGCCAAAGGCATTTGCCGCTTCCACCACATCCTGATCTACCAGCCGGATGCCCAGATCCGTCAGACGGATCACCGGCACAATCGCATAGGCAATGATCGCGATCCCGTAGAGCTTGGGCTCGGTCACGCTAAACAGGAAGATCAACGGGATCAGATACACAAAGGTCGGCAGCGTTTGCAGCAAATCCAGCACGGGCAGAACCGACCGCTGAACCCCATCGGATTTCGCCATCGCAATGCCGATCGGCACACCAAAGAAGATCGATATGCTGGTACAGACAAGCACGATTGACAATGTCTGCAACGCCAGATGCAGGTGGTCGATAAAGCCCAAGAGGCAGAACACAAAGACCACAAAGACCGTCACAACCTTCGAGCGAGACACATACCACACAAGTGTAAAAAGCGTCGGCAGCATAATCCACCAGGGCACCGCCTCAACCGACAAAAGCGCCCATTCCAGAAACCACGACAATGGTTGCGTGAGCGGATCGAGCACCAGCTTCAAACCGTCCTTGATCGCCAGAAACCCGTCTTCCACCGCAGAAACAAAATCCCGCGATTGCGGGATTGTGGAACAGGCATCATTGAGCGCATCCATTGATGGAAACGGAAAAGCCGGACCTGCAGCCCCTTCCCCGCCACTGGTCTGCGCCAACAGATCGGCCATGGATAAATTCGCCCCGCTGCTGCTCCCGTCGCACCATTCCCGTAGCCCCAAACCATCGAACATGCGGTCGTAAAATGCCATATCTCACCCTTCTCCGAGAACCCGGGTGCCCATCAGGACGCCCGGGCCAGTCCATGACCTTATTTTTATCGCAGCAAAGCCGACAGCTCCGCACGCGCGTCGTTGTTCAGCCACGCGCCCCACATGTCCTTATTGTTGGTCAGAAAGTGCACAGCTGTTTCCTCTCCCGAAGCGTTGTTTTCCTCCTGCCATGCCAAAAGACCGCTCATGAGGTCGTTGCTAAACGACATCTTGCTCATAAGTTCCGTCTCAGCAGGGTGGCTGGCAGCGAAGGTGTCGGTCACGACGGTCACAACATCACTGGTCGGCCAATTGTTCAGCTTGGGCGTCGCACAGTCTTCCTGGCTATTGCACTCATGCGCCGAAACATCGTTGCCGCCCAGATCAACCAGAACCATTGGGTACTTGCCCAGAACCGATGTCGGGGCCCAATAATACCCAAACCACGGCTCCTTGACATCATAGGCTGAAGCGATAGAGGCCGCGAGCGTCTCGCCAGAACCATGTTCAAACAGCTCAATGCCGGTCGCTTCAAAATCACCGGCCTGGGCGATGTGTTTACCGACGCGATGACAAGTCCAACCGACCGGACAGCTGTGGAAACGACCGCCAACCAATTTTGGGTTGGCAAGAATACCTTCGATCACGGCCAACTCAGGATGTTCGTCCACCATATATTTTGGTACCCAAAGCCCTTCAACGCCGCCATCTGACAAGACATTGGTCAACTCGATCAGCTTGCCCTCCTCAACGAGCCGGTCATAGGTCGGCACACCGTTGGTCCAAAGCTCTGTCAGAATGTCCGGTGAACTAACTATATATGGTTGCCTAGTGTGAAGTTATAGTTTTCAAGAAGAGATGTTTTGTTCCACATCTGATCATACCTGATCACTGCTGCACATTTACCAGATAGAATAGTTCTTATTTTATTAATTGCTTATTGTGTGCTGCCATTCTAACAATACCGTATCATGTACAGGACCAAACTTGGAAAGTCTAATGAATGAGATGAGACAAGAGTTAGCTGCCAATCCACCATTAGCTGGTTCTTTTGTACCAAAGAAAGGAGCTAAGTGTATTGCTCAATTCACAGAGCTCGTGAATGCTCCTTCCTCTTGTTTATGATTTTCCGTTTCGGAATTCCAGTTGTAAAGCGCGTACAATCCCAGGACGTGCATTTGCGGTGGCACGACGCTTCATGCTGCCGAACCTGGAGTGCATAAACCGTTTCCAGGTCACCTGGTGGGGCTGGGTGTCATTCATGAAGGCTCTATTCTTATATTAAGACCTCGACATATCTTAATTGGAGGGTTGCGGACAAACCATCAACCCGGTATGTTTTTTGGAGGGTGCTCAAGGATGGTTTGATGCACCTGTTTTCGCACGGTTCGTGTCGAACGCGATTCGGATCGGCAAAAATGACGTTCTGGCCAGGATTGACGCCCTAAGGGACTGGCGGTGGTGTTCGCCGACACGCAAGCGCGGGTTGGGGCGCTCCGGGATCGGACCTCAGGGTCATGATCCACTGGTCCACTTCTAAGTGCCCGCTGATCGGGCAGTCCAAAGCTGGTGCGCGTGCCCTCAACTATGGTTGGATTTCATGCTGTTTTGCGGTCTCAATCTCTTTGCACCTGTGCCCGATGAGACGACCCGTTGCCGTTTTCGCAACCCACGGTGATCTTCTGACCGGGGGTTGCCGTCAGTATCGGGGATCACGGGGCC
>JACOMT010000180.1:6949-10992 GCA_014623385.1 Paracoccaceae bacterium | reverse complement strand
TGGCCGGGTGGTGCGGAACTCAACGTACACTTAAACATACACTTATGTGATCATGCGATGAACCGGTGAACATATCGGCAGCGGTGCCTAGCCCAGCCGTGCGCGCACCTCGGCGATGAAATCGGCACCACGCTGTTCAAAACTGTCATATTGGTCAAAGCTGGCGGCGGCGGGTGCCAACAGGACCGTATCCCCCGGTTCCGCCTCGGCCATTGCGGCGGCGACGGCGGCGGCCATCGTCGTGCAGACATGGGATTCTACATGCAGTTGCTGTGCAAAACCCGCCGCCTTGCGCCCGACGACATAGGCCTTTTTCACATTGGATACCGCCCCCCGCAGCGCATCCAGCCCGCCGTCCTTTTGCAGCCCGCCACAAATCCAGCGGATTGACCCGAAAGCGCCCAGCGCTTTGGCGGCGCTGTCTGTATTGGTGGCCTTGCTGTCGTTCACATAGGTAACGCCATTTTCCTCGGCCACGAGCTGGGTGCGATGCGGCAGGCCCTTGAATGCGGGCAAGGCGGCCTTGATCACGCGGGGGGCCAGGCCCAGCGCGCGACACACCGCATAAGCCGCGCAGGCGTTTTGATGGTTATGTGCCCCCGGCAGGCTCTTGATCGTGCGCAGGTCGATGCACCCGACCCGCCGCCCCTTGCGGTATTCCGACAGGACCCCGGTGCGGGCGCATACCTGCCAGCCGGGGCCCTGCGGTTTTTGGCCCGAGGACACCCGGATCACCCGGTCATCCGCCGGACCTGCGCCCAGTTGCCCGGCCAGGTATCGGCCCTGCACCTCATCCACGCCGATCACCGCGCGGTCCGGGCCGCCTTTGCCAAAAAGGCGGCTTTTGGCGGCAAAATAGCCGCCCATACCGGCATGACGGTCCAGGTGATCGGGCGACAGGTTGGTAAAGACGGCCACATCCGGTGTCAGCGTGCGGGCGAGCTCGGTCTGATAGCTGCTGAGTTCCAGCACGACGACCTCGCCATCACGGGGCGGGTCCAGATCCAGCACCCCGCGCCCGATATTGCCCGCAAGCTGTGCGGGCGTTCCCGATTCGGTCAGAATGTGGTGGAGCAGCGCAGAGGTGGTTGATTTGCCGTTCGAGCCGGTGACAGCGACGACGCGCGGCGCAATATTGAACCGGTCCGGGTCGTGGGGGACGTACGAGCGGAAAAATAGGCCAATGTCATTGTCAAGCGGTATCCCGGCGGCAAGGGCCGCAGCAACGACCGGGTTGGGTGCGGGATAAAGATGCGGGATACCGGGGGAGACGATCAGGCCGACGATATTGTCAAGGGCTCCCTGCCTGTTCAAATCGCGGCAGGTGAATCCTTCCGCTTCTGCCCTGGCCCGTGCGTCGGGGGTGTCATCCCAACAAATTGCCGTTGCCCCGCCTGCCCGCAGCGCCCGCGCTGCCGCCAGACCCGACCGGCCCAGGCCCAGGACCGCGACGCTATGTTGTGCAAAACCGGGAACGGGGATCATTTTGTCAAACCTTGCTGTGCGGACAGAATGGCCAAATCAACGCGTTCGCCGATGTAAGCTGTACACTTTGGTTGCATTATTCCGGCAATATTCCGGCAAGCAAGGTCGCGGGATAACGGCACGGAATCAAGGCCGACGGCCTAGCGTATCTTTAGCGTTGCCAGACCGATCATCGCCAGGACCAGCGAGATGATCCAAAAGCGGATAACGATGGTGGGTTCGGCCCAGCCTTTTTGTTCGTAATGGTGGTGGATGGGGGCCATCAGAAAGGCGCGTTTGCCGGTGCGTTTGAAATAAAACACCTGGATGATTACGCTGAGTGCTTCGACCACGAAGAGGCCGCCAATGATACCCAGCACAATTTCGTGTTTGGTGGCAAGCGCAATTGCGCCCAGCGCACCGCCCAAAGCCAGCGAGCCGGTATCGCCCATGAACACCGCCGCCGGGGGGGCATTGTACCACAGAAACCCGAGCCCCCCGCCAAAAAGGGCCGCGGTAAAGATCAGTATCTCACCCGTACCAGGGACATAATGCACGTCCAGATATTCGGTGAAATCGACCCGGCCCACCGCATAGGCGATGATGCCCAGGGAGGTTGCGGCGATCATCACCGGCATAATGGCGAGCCCGTCCAGACCATCCGTCAGGTTCACCGCATTGGCGGCCCCTACGATGACGAACATCGCAAAGGGGACATACAGGAGCCCCAGGTTCACCAGCGCATCCTTGAACACCGGAAAGGCCAGCTGGTTCTGCAACATCTCTGGATGCATATGGACCGCCCAGACGCCGACGATAGCCGCGATGGCGAACCCCAGGGCCAGGCGCAAGCGGCCCGGGACGCCCCGGGCATTTTGTTTTGACACCTTGGCATAGTCATCCGCAAAGCCAATAGCCGCAAAGCTGAGGGTGACAAACAGCACCAGCCAGATAAACCCGTTGTCAAGCCGTGCCCATAGCAAGGTGGCGGTGAGCAATGCTCCAACGATCAACAGACCGCCCATGGTCGGTGTGCCCGCCTTGGAAAGGTGTCCATCCGGCCCGTCCTGGCGGATTGGCTGGCCTTTGCCCTGGGTCCTGCGGAGCACGTTGATCAGCGGTTGACCAAACAGGAACCCGAACAGCAACGCCGTCAGGAACGCCCCACCGGCGCGAAAGGTAATATAGCGGAAGAGATTAAAGAAATCCCCGCCATCCGAAAATGCCGTCAGCCAATAGAGCATAAATGCCTGTCCTGTTTGTCGTCGTTCAAGGCGGGATGGCCGGTTTGGCGGATAGCGTCAACGATTGCCCCAAGGCCTGTGCTAAGCGATCCTTTGACCAGCACCACATCCCCCGGTGCCAGCCGCCTGCGCAGACTCTTGATCATGCTTTTGCTGGTCGTGCACCATTCGCCCTGTTTGCATTCTGGCAGGGCGTCATGCAGGGCGCGCATCAGGGGGCCAACACAATGGACCGTATCAATATGCCGCATCGCGGGCAGATTGGCGAGAGCCGCATGCAGGCGCAGCTGGTCCGGTCCCAGCTCTTTCATATCGCCCAGAATCGCGATGCGGCGGCCTGTTTTGCCGGTGGTGGTTGCGGCAAGAACCTCTAGCGCGGCGGCCATCGAGGCAGGATTGGCGTTGTAGGCGTCGTCCACCAGCTCCAGGGCGGTGTCCGGTTCAACCGGGTCAAGCAGGATTCGTTCACGCGCGCCGCGCCCGGACACCGGTTGCCATGCGGCCAGCGACCTGACGGCCCGGCCCCGGTCCGCGCCCAGCGCCCGGACCGCCGCCAGAACACCCAGCGCGTTGATGGCAAAATGGCGACCGCGGGCGGATACCCTGTAGGGTAGCGGTGTGCGCCATGCGCGCGCCTCTGCAACGGTGCTGTCCGGGGTCAGTTCAATACGGTGTGCCCGGTGATGACAGCCGATACCTTCGCCAAAGGTGATGATACGCGCCCCGGCGGCGCGGGCGACGGATTGCAGGATGTTCGTTGTGCCCACGTCCCCGTTCAGCACGGCGATGCCGCCCGGTTCCAATCCTTTGATGATCGAGGCTTTTTCCTGTGCAATGTGCCTGATATCCCCGAACGCCTCCAGATGTGCGGGGGCGACCATTGTCACCATGGCCACATGCGGGCGGGCCATCTTAGCGAGCGGTACGATTTCGCCTGGGTGGTTCATGCCGATCTCGATCACCGCGTATTGTGTATCAGCGGGCATGCGGGCAAGCGTCAGGGGTACGCCCCAATGGTTGTTGTAGCTGGCCACAGAGGCATGGGCGTGCCCCTGGTTTCCCAGGACCCGGGCAAGCATTTCCTTGGTTGAGGTTTTGCCGACGCTGCCCGTGACGGCCACAACCCTGGCCCTGGTGCGGGCGCGGGCGGCGGTCGCCAGCGCCCTGAGCCCGGCCTCTACGTCATCGACGATCAGCAGGGGCGCATCCGGTGACACACCGTCGGGCACGCGGCTGACCAGGGCAGCGGCGGCCCCCTTGTCCAGCGCCCGGGCAACAAAGCCATGCCCGTCGCGGGCGGCGGTCAGTGCCACGAACAGATCACCGGGCTGCAGG
>JACOMT010000180.1:0-6869 GCA_014623385.1 Paracoccaceae bacterium | reverse complement strand
GCCACCGGTGGCGGCGACCGCCTCTGCCGAAGTCCATAGGGGGGTCATGCCGATCTCCCATTCAATGCCGCGACGGCAATACTGGCCTGTTCCGCATCGTCAAAGGGCAGCACATCGTCCCCGATGTGTTGCCCCGTTTCATGCCCCTTGCCACAGATCAGCAGCGCGTCTCCGCTGTCCAGCGCGTCCACGCCGTACAGGATGGCCTTGGCCCGGTCACCGATCTCGGTTGCATCTGGCGCACCCTGCAAAATGGCGGCGCGAATGGTTGCAGGATTCTCGTTGCGCGGGTTGTCATCGGTGATGATGACCTGATCCGCATGCGCGGCGGCGGCGGCCCCCATCAAGGGGCGCTTGCCCGGATCGCGGTCACCGCCCGCCCCGACAATTGCCACCAATCGGCCCATCACGTGCGGACGCAATGCCCGGGTTGCGGACGCAACAGCGGCGGGCGTATGGGCATAGTCCACGAAAACGGTGGCCCCATTGTCGCGCGTGGCGACCAGTTGCATCCGCCCCCGGATCGTTTTCAGATGCGGCAGTGTGTGAAACACATGTTCGGGCAGATCTCCGGTGGCAATCGCGAGACCGCAGGCCAAAAGCACATTTTCCCCCTGAAACCCGCCGATCAGGTTCAGCCGGGCCTGATAGGTCTTGCCCCGATGGGCAAAGCGCAGATCCTGGCCCGAGGCGTCAAACCGCCGGGCCAACCGGGTAATATCGCCGGTTTCCTGGCCGACGGTCAGAACGGTTTGACCGCGCGCGGCGGCGATTGCCCGCATTTCCGGCCCACGCGGGTCGTCAATGTTGATGACGGCCACCCCGGTCTGGGGCAGGAGGCGGCGAAACAGCCTGGCTTTGGCGGCAAAATACGCCTCGGGCGTTTCATGATAGTCCAGGTGGTCCCGGGTGAAATTTGAAAACGCGGCGGCGGCCAGATGGAGTCCGTCCAGCCGCCTTTGGTCGAGCCCGTGGCTGGATGCCTCGAGCGCCGCATGGGTAACACCCGCCTGGACGGCCCCGGCCAAGGCCCGGTGCAATGTGATCGGTTCCGGTGTGGTATGGTTCAGCGGCGTGGTCCAGGCACCTTCGACACCGGTTGTGCCCAGATTGACCGCGGCGTGACCCAGTTCCGTCCAGATCTGGCGGACAAAACTGGCGACCGATGTCTTTCCATTGGTCCCCGTCACGGCGACGATAGTTTCCGGCTGGTATCCGAACCAGCGGGCCGCAGTACAGGCCAGCGTCCGGCGCGGGTCATCTGACAGGATCACCGCCGCACCGGATTGGGCCAGTTCACGTTCCGCAATTCGCGCACCGTCGCCGTCGGTCAGGATGGCGGCGGCACCCTGGCGCAGGGCGCATTGGATAAACGAACCGCCGTGCACCCGGCTGCCTGGCAGGGCCGCAAAAAGATAGCCGTCCCTGACCTCACGGCTGTCGACAGCCAGCCCGGTAAGCACCGGGTCGCGACCGGCCCGGGCGGTCAAGGCCAGCTGGCAAAGCGATTTGGTCATGCGCCCCCCTGGCTCCCTGTTCCCGCACGCATTCAGTTCGACGTGAGATGTATAGCCGCGAGCCCCTCGGGTTCAGCCCGGGGTCGCAGGCCCAAAAGGGGGGCGACCCGCGCAATTACCTCTGCCCCAACGGGCACGGCTGTCCATCCTGCGGTGCGGCGCAGTTCATCATAGGCGAAAATTTCGGGCTCATCCAGCATGACGATCAACACATATTTCGGATCATGGGCGGGAAACAGACTGGCAAAGGTAGCAATCACCCTATCCTCGTAATACCCGCCATCGGGTTTTGGTTTGTCGGCGGTACCGGTTTTGCCGCCGACCGCATAGCCCGGAACTTCGCCAAAACTGGCCGTACCTTCGGTCACGACCTTGCGCAGCATCTGGCGTAAGGCTTTGGCGGTGTGTTTGGATATCACGCGGGGACCATATTGCGGTCCATCCTGTTTCAGGATTGTTGGGCTGACATAATGACCGCCGTTGGCAATTGCCGCGTATCCAGCGGCCAGGTGCATCGGGCTGATGGAAATCCCGTGGCCATAGGAAATGGTCATCGTCGACAGCTCAGACCAGTTGTCGGGGACCAGCGGTTTGCCGCCCTGTGCCTCAACAATTTCAAACGGTGTAGGGGCCAGCATGCCCAACCCGGCCAGAAAGCGCCGCTGGCGTTCCGCGCCAATGGCCCGAGCCAAATGGGCGGTGCCGATATTGGACGATTTAACAATTACATTGGTGACGCTCAACTGATTGCCATAATTGCGGAAATCGCGGATTTTGAACTTGCCCCAGCGCAGGGGGCCCCGCGTGTCGATGAGCGTATCAGGGTCGACCAACCCCAGATCCAGCGCCTGGGCGGTGGTGAAGGTCTTGAAGGTCGAGCCAAGTTCATACACGCCCTGAACCGCGCGATTGAACAGTGGGCTAACCGATGGGTCATCGCCCGGGACCGGGGGGCGTGGACGGTTGTTGGGGTCAAAGTCGGGCAGCGACACCACAGAAATCACCTCGCCCGTATGCACGTCCATCAGGATTGAGGTTGCGCCCTTGGCATTCATGATTTTCATGCCCCCTGCAAGAACCCGTTCGGCGGCGGCCTGCACGGTCAGGTCCAGGGACAGTTGCAGGGGGTTGGTGCTGTTGGCAGGGTCGCGCAGATAGCCTTCGAATTGCTTTTCCACACCGGCGACACCGATGACCTCTGCCGCGTTAACACCTTCCTTGCCAAAAGACGCACCGCCCAGCACATGCGCGGCCAGGGCCCCGTTGGGATAAAGGCGCATTTCACGCGGACCGAACAGCAAACCGGGGTCACCCAGATCATGTACCGCCTGTCTCTGTTCCGGGCTAATTCGCTTTTTTATCCAGATGAATTTGCGCTTGCCATTGAGATCCTCTAGCAGACGCGACTCGTCCAGATCGGGGAATATCTGGGCCAGACCTTTGGCCGCGGCTGCCGGGTCGACCAGTTCCGGCGGTTGGGCATAAAGCGAATGGGTCGCCAAATTGGTGGCCAGAATATTGCCGTTCCGATCCACGATATCAGCGCGCTGTTGTGCGATGACGGCCCCCGGTGGGCTGGCCAGCGGTTCCAGCGGGGCGGATGTGGCCAGATGCCCCATCCGCAGCCCGACAACCGCATAGGCACAAGCGAAACACACCGCGAGGAACAACAGGCGCCCTTCGGTGCGGGCGCGATCCCGCATTTCTTCGTACCGGGGGTGGATGTTTTTCTGTTCGATGGCGTCGGGGGGGTCCCCGTTGTCCCGTGCCGACAGAATCCGGGCGAGGGGGCGCAACGGCGTGCGGACCGTCAATTTCCATCTCCCGGGTTCAGGACGTCAACACCATTGGAAAATTCCAGAATTCGAGTCCGGGGAAATCTGACTTGCTCTACGCGCCCGAACTGATCCGATTTCAATGGCAAAAGCCCCAGCCGGTCAAAATTGATCTCGGCCAGTGCCCACAACCGGTCTGGCCGGTTCAGGTAGGCCCATTCGGCGCGCAGCACGTTGAGCCGGGTTTGAGCCGCGCCGATGTCGCCTTGCAGCGCCTGTTTTTCCGACAAGGCCTGTTGCGTGGCATAATTTTCACGATAGGCCCAAAAGGCCAACCCGAATACCCCGAGAACCGTGATTACATACAGCGTGCTTTTCATCGTCTCCCCCTGTGGCTGGTGTCGACAACGGGCATACCGATGACCCCGGGCTCAATTGTACCTGCAGGGGCATGGGTGCGCCGGGCCACGCGCAGTTTGGCGGACCGTGCCCGTGGATTTTCCTGCAATTCCCGATCATCAGGCCCTATGGCCCGTCGGGTCATGAGCACGAACCGTGGCGCGACCCCGGCCTGTTCCCCGGCCTGTTCCGGGGCGTGGCGGTTGGCCCGACCGGTTTCCCCCGACCGCGCCTGAAAGAACCGTTTGACCATCCGGTCCTCAACCGAATGAAAGGTGACCACGGCCAGTTGACCGTTCGGTTTCAGCACCCGCTCGGCGGCCATCAGACCCTGAAACAGCTGTTCGCATTCGGCATTCACCGCGATGCGCAGCGCCTGAAAGCTGCGCGTGGCGGGATGGGATTGGCCGTGCCCGGGGCGGGGCATGCTTCGGTTCGGGCGCGCAGGAGCGCCCTGGCAATGCGGCGGCTGGCCCGTTCCCCGCCATAATGAAAAAGGACATCCGCCAGCTCTGATTCGGTGACGGAATTGACCAGATCGGCGGCGGATGGGCCATCCTGGGACATGCGCATGTCCAAAGGCCCGTTTTTTACAAAGGAAAAACCGCGCTGTGCCTGATCAAGCTGCATCGATGACACGCCGAGATCCAAAACGACCCCTTCGAGATCGCGGGCATAGTGATCCATGCGGGAAAAGAGCCCCGGCTGCATCCGGATACGGGTACCATAGGCCCCGGCCCAGTTGCGCGCCATCTGGAACGCCAGCGGGTCGCGGTCCACCGCGATGACACGGTCAGCACCGGCATCCAGCAGCCCGCGTGTATAGCCCCCCGCCCCGAATGTGCCGTCCAGCCAGGTGCCCCCGACGGGGGCAATAGAGGCCAACAGCGGGCGCAGCAACACGGGTATATGTACAGCACCCGGGTTGGCGCGCAGCGCAGAAGCCATCCGTGTCACCCGTCCCCATCAAGGAATTGCAGGGGATCAAAATCATTTGGCAGATCGTCCAGCATCGCCTTGGTCGCGGACTGCTCTTCGGTTTCGTAGGTTTCCGGTTTCCAGATCTGGAACGTGTCACCAGCGGCGATAAAAAACGCTCTGGTGCTCAATCCGATTTTCTGCCGCAATTTCGCTGGCAGGACCAGGCGTCCGTTTTCGTCCACCGTTGTGACGTGTGACTGGCCGTTGAACATGCGTTCCAGCAATTTGCGTGGGGCTGAGCCGCGCGGCAAGGCGGCGATTCTGGCATCGACCTCGTTAATCGCCTCTATCGTGTAGCATTCGAGGTATTTGCGGCGGTGATCGCCATAGACGATGACAAGTTCAGGTGCGTCGCCGGATTGCCTGCCGGGGTCACCCGCTTCAAGCACGCGGCGAAACGAGGCCGGGATTGATACCCTGCCTTTGGTATCCACCTTGTGGTGGCTTTCGCCTCTGAACCTGCGGCCCATGTTCCTGTCCTTTTCCTGTCCTTTTTCGCGCCCCCGCGAGGGTGGTTCTGGTCCCCATTAAGGAAAGCGGCGGGTTTGAACTGTTGCCACTGTTCAAACCCGCCGCCCTCGTCCCGCTTGGCGGGGTGTCCAGCTGCGCAGGCCCACCCAAGGGATGTCTGCTCGCCCGCGCGCCGGATCTTCCTCGTGTTCCGATGAACAGCATTGCCTGTATGATACCTGCTTTTGACGTTGGGTCTTGATGCCTTCCATGCGTGCCCTTCATCGGATGAAACAGGAATGCCATGGGAATTCATGGGTAGCAATGGCTTTTTTGAGGAGATCAGCACAATTTCCGGCACGATCTATTGTAATCAACAGGCGTTGATCGGAAGATCAGGCGCGCTTAGAGTAGAAATATTGGCATAGGTATGCTAGTTAGCACCAAAAAACACTACATGTAGAAAGTGATAGTGGTTTGGGCAATTTCCCACGAATTCCCGGAATGATCTGCCATTGTTGGTATTTGGTGCCTATTTTAGGCAATCCCGATCACAGGAAGCTGATCTTTTCGGGGGCTACTGCGGAGGCTGCTGAAGGTGATTCCCGCGGTTCAGTGCTTAAAATCCTGGATCATCCCACGAATTCCCATGTCACACCTCATGATGCCCCATGATGTCCCGTAGCACCCCGGAACTCAGGCCATCCCGCCTTCTACCAGACGCGCAGCCAGCCGGTCATAGGCTTCGGCCACGGGACCGCCCCGCGCAGCAATCGGCGTACCGCTGTCGCCCGCCAGTCGTGTGTCCAGATCGATCGGCAAAGCGGCCAGCAGAGGTGTCCTTATCTTGTCGGCCTCGGCAGCCACGCCGCCATGGCCAAAGATGTGGTGTGTGCTGCCACAATCGGGGCAGACAAAGGTGGACATGTTTTCAATTAGACCCAGCACCGGTGTTTTCAGGGTCGCGAACATGTCCAATGCCTTGCGGGCATCCAGCAAGGCGACATCTTGGGGTGTGCTGACCACAATTGCCCCGGTCAGTTCCGATTTGGTGCAGAGGGTCAGCTGGACGTCCCCTGTGCCTGGCGGCAGGTCGACCAGCAAAATATCCAGTGCGCCCCAAGCAACCTGACCCAGCATCTGTTGCAAGGCCCCCATCAACATCGGACCGCGCCAGACCACGGCCTTGGCCGGGTCGACCATCAGCCCGATGGACATCATCTTTACGCCATGGGCGGTTAACGGCAGGATGGTTTTGCCATCGGGGCTGGCGGGCCGTTTGCTGACCCCCATCATCCGGGGTTGGGACGGTCCGTATATATCGGCATCCAATAGCCCGGTCCTGCGCCCGGCACGCGCGAGTGCCACGGCTAGATTTGAGGACACGGTGGATTTGCCCACCCCGCCCTTGCCACTGGCAATCGCCAGAATGCGCGCAACACCCGAT
Organism: Paracoccaceae bacterium; assembly: GCA_014623385.1. Taxonomy (GTDB): domain Bacteria; phylum Pseudomonadota; class Alphaproteobacteria; order Rhodobacterales; family Rhodobacteraceae; genus JACOMT01. The sequence goes on along the minus strand of JACOMT010000180.1, from coordinate 300 downwards.
GGGTTGAGCGGTGCTTTCTGTGGTTTGGGATGCCCGCCGACCTTGAACGCTGGTGCAGGCCCCTTGGGCGCTGCAGGGCCATGGGCTGTCAACACGACAGATACGCTGGTCACACCTGGTACGGCGGCCACCGCCGCCTCGGCCGCCTGGCGAACCGGTTCCATCTGGCGGGCCAGTTCGGGCGAAGGTGCCTCGACCACAAAGCGGACCTGGCCGTCCTCTACCGTCAAGGCACCCCGGTTACGGGGACCGCCACCCGCCTACCCCATCAAAGCCGGGGGATAGGCATCTCCCGGTGGA
>JACOMT010000179.1 GCA_014623385.1 Paracoccaceae bacterium | reverse complement strand
GGGGTAAAGAGATGCTCACGCGCCCTGGTCGGCAGGCCCGGCCCGGTATCGGCCACCACGAGCCACCAATTGTCCGGGTCCTCACGGGCCGAGATCACGACGGAACCGGACCGCCCGGTTGCCACAATCGCCTGGCGCGCGTTACGGACCAGATTGGCCAGCACCCGGAACAGCTGTTCGGGATCAGCCCGCACAGACATCAGTGGGGAAACGCGACCCACGATTTCGACCCGACCATCCTGCACGGCCAGCCGTTCGCTGTCCACCACATCGGCGACAACGTCACCGAGTTGAAACCGGGTGAGGGTCGGTGCCGGTTCCTCTGCCCGGCCAAAGGCGAGGGTCGTTTCGCACAAAGACACCGCCCGGGCAATGGAATTGACCAATTTCGGTGCCATGCGGCGGACCAGCGGATCCTGGCTGGTTTCAATCCGCTCGGTGAACAGTTGGGCACTGGTCAGAATATTGCGCAAATCATGACTGATCTTGGCGACCGCGCTGCCGAGCTGTGCAAGCCGGTCTTTTTGCCGCAGCGCCTGGGTCAGTTCGATCTGCAGCCTTTGCAAGGCTTCCTCGGCCTCGCGCAGCTCCAGGACACCGGCACGCGGTTGAATGATCCCGCGCGCATCCTCGGGGGCCATGGTATAGCGCTGCATATATCCCACGACACCTTTGAGCGGGCGCACCAGAAAGGCCTGAACCGTCAGAAACAGCAAAACCGCCGTAAGAATAGAGATCACCGCCGACAGCAACAGAATGCGCGTACCATAATCCAGCATGGCGTGCCGCATTGCCCGGGTTTCCATCGTTATCTCGATCAGCAGACCGGCTTGGCGGACCGGAATACCGATAACCCGGATTGCCTCGTTTTCCGGGTTGACCAGACGGGACAACGCGTCGCGGATCAGGACAAGGGCGCGGGCATTTCGCAGGTCATGGGTGGCGACAATCGGGTTTGGTACGGGCGAGGACAGCATCAATTGACGCATTTCATCACGGCGCAGGACGACGTTGAACACCTCTGCACTGTTCAACAGGTCGGTCTCGAGCTCGGCCGAGATCATGTCATCCGCCAACAGGATCAGGGACGCGATTTGGGCCCGTTCCAGCCGGGCCAACAAATAATCCTTGCGGAACCGGGCAACCGATGGCACAAGGATCAAAACCTCGGCCAGCATGACGAACATGATCGTCAGGATCAGAAACCGCCCGGATAGCGAATTGATCATTGCCCCAGTCTCTGCCCGGTCAGGGCTAGCCACCTCTGGACCAGCCTGACCATCTGTTTGATGGTTAAGGTATCAAAGAGTTTCGGAAACAAACAGGCCCCTGCGACGCGTTTGTTTCCCTCGCCTGTGGCTGGATAGGGGCCGCCATCGCGGCACTCTGGCCCGTGTTCAGATTGTTGGCGATGGCGAGCGACCGGGGGCTGCTCAGCTCACCGGCCTGGATGCCAGCAATTGACGCACCGACAGGGCGGCCTCTGACCACCATCACCTTGACAAGACCACCGGTTTTGCAGTTGATGATGGCCCGGTTGTTGTGCTGGAACCCGAATCGCGCCACATTCGGCTTGTCGCCATGTAGCCCGCGCGCGTCCCCTCGGTCAGGCCGACATGGGCCGGTTCGGGGGCCGGTTCTGGGTCTGTATAGGTCGCCCCCGCGGAATATGGGCGGTTGTGGCCCTGGCGGGCAGGCCAAACAACAGGGACCACATGATCACAGCCGCAAGGTGCGTAAACTGTCTGTCGTCGGCGGCATCGCCTGTGACGAACACGGCACCGGTTGATCGTCATGCGCAGGGCAGCATCGGTTTTGATACCGGTTCTGGTGGTGTCTATGCCCACCGCCGACAGGTTCAGATCCCTGGTATTCGCCTCGCGGCCAACCGCCAGCAACAGGTGTGACCCCTGAAACACCCGGCCATCGCGAGTCGTGACCGAACTGTCGCCCGCCGTGCCGCCGCCGTGTTCGGCCAAATGCTTCCTCGACAATTCTGACCCTTTCGGCGCGCAGGATGTGCGGCACGATGGCGGCCAGTTCGGGATCATCCCCGGGCAAGACCTTGCCGCCCTCAATCACGGTGACCCTGCCGCCCAATCAGATATGGGCCCGGGCCATTTCCACGCCGACAGGGCCGCCGCTGATGATCAACAGATGATCTCGGGTTGTTCCCGCAGGTCAAACAGGGGCTCGCTTGTTGCAAACGGGACGCTGTCCAGGCCGGGGAGGGGCACCGGTGGCAATGACGAACCGGCGCGTCCTGATGGCCATGGTGTCGGCCTGAACTGTGTCCGAACCGGTGAACGACCAAATTCGCGAAGGACATGAACGCCAGGCCCTCGAACCGTTCCTGGCTGTCGACCGGGGTAATCTGTTCGATCACGGATGCCACATGATCCCTGGCGGCGGCATGGTCCACGGCCACGGCAGCACCCTGGACGGCACAAAATCGGCATTCAGGCAATCGCCGCCCATTTATGGCCCCCCAACAGGTCAACATCGTCCCTTATCTGGCTGGCCTCCGGGGTCACGGACAGCCCGCCGACACCCGCACCGATGACTGGAATATCGGTCTCGATCCCGGGCCATTGCTTCATATCCCTTATCTTCCTTTGCTTTTGCGCAGTGCCTTGATCAGAATGGGCATCGCGGATAGGGCTGCCAGGCCCAGCATCGGGCCGATGATATGAGGTGCCCACAACAGGGTCAGATCCGGGCGTTCGCCGCGGTCAAACACCTCGCCCAGCCCCATGCCGAGCCAGGTAAACACAATCGCGCCCGGGATGATGCCCAGCGTGGTCGTCACGGCAAAGTTGCAGAACCGCACCCCCACCAGGGCGGGCAAAAGGTTGGCGACAGTAAACGGCACAACAGGTACCAACCGCAGCAGGAACAGAACGCTGATTTCGTTTTCGCGCAGGCGGGTCCTGAGCCTTTTGATCGTGCCGTCCGAGGCATCCATGCGGTCCGATAGGGCCGCGCCCAGCCCCCGGCGCACGGCAAGAAAAAGGGTCATCGCCCCCGTCGCGGCCGCAAAGACATTCAGGATGGTACCCATGCCCAGACCAAACAGAAACCCGCCCGTAACCGAGGACAGCACCGCCCCCGGCAGGCAAAAGACCACGATCAGGAAATAGGTCAGCACGAACCCGATGGCGAGCAGGCCGTAATTCGCATCCCGAACCGCCAACAGCGTTTCGCGGTTGTCGCGCAGGGCCTCAAAGTCCAGATAATCGCCCAATGTAAAAGCACCAAAAGCAGAGAGGGCCGCGATAACCATCAACGGCACATGCCGGTGCACCCCAGGGCGGGACGGCGGCGGGCTGGAATCAGGGGTCTGTGTCACAAGACAGGCATCCGGTACTGCACTGGTCGCAAAGAAAAGATGTGCCTTAGCAGAGGCGTTCAAACAGGGGGTTCACGACGGCTTGATGGATGGTAACGGTTACGTTTTGATTGTTCCGGTGTGACCGCCACGATATGGGTTACAGGCCAAGCAAGCCAACGTTCCGGTCGGACCGATGGTTGACGGGATTTTCGTATTGCCTTCGTATCTCGAGAGTTGACTTTGCCCCCAGGCATCGGTATAAGCTTGGATCGACACAGTTTCGGGGTGCCGAATCCGCGCCACACCCTGCCAGTAACCGGGACCGCCGATAATCTGCCGCGAGTAATCTCATGGAGTCGGAGCAATGAAACGCACCTATCAACCGTCGAACCTGGTCCGCAAGCGCCGCCACGGCTTTCGCGCGCGTATGGCGACAAAAGCCGGGCGCAAGATTCTGAACGCCCGCCGCGCCCGTGGTCGCAAATCGCTGAGCGCCTGAACCGCGCCGGGCGGACATGACATCGCCGGTGCCCCCCGGGGACGGCTGTGCCGGGCTGCGGGACGCGCGGTCGGTGGAGCCCGTTTGCCTGACGGTGTTGCGCAAACGGGCGGATTTCCTGTGCGCGGCCCGGGCGAGATTCCAGCGGGCCAACGGGTTGCTGTTGCAGGCCCGTCAACGCCTCCCGGGTGAGGCGCGCGGCATCCGCGTCGGATACACCTGTTCCAGGAAGGTTGGCAGTGCCGTGGCCCGCAACAGGGCCAAACGCCGCCTGCGCGCGGTGGCACAACAGAGCCTGCCGACACTGGGCAAGGAAGGCTGGGATTATGTGCTTATCGGTCGTGCGCATGTC
>JACOMT010000178.1:1043-5230 GCA_014623385.1 Paracoccaceae bacterium | reverse complement strand
CTCGGCCAATGCGCGGCGCGGCTGCGCAGCCTGACCCGGCCCTTCCTGAACTGGGCGGGCAAGGCCGAGCGGTGGCAGGTGACGGTGCCGGCGTTGCCGCTGTTCGTGCATGAGCGGCATTCGACGCAAGCGATCCTTAAGACGCTGAAGGCGCATAGGGCGCGCGGGGCGACGCTGGATCTGTTCGGGGATCTGTTCGGGGACGCCGGTCTCGACATCGCCGATCAGCTCGAGGCCTACCGGCACAAGGGGCCTTGGACCAACCGGCTGATCCTGGGCGATTCGCTACAGGTGATGAATTCCCTGCTGGAATATGAAGGCATGGCCGGCCAGGTACAGATGCTGTATTTTGACCCGCCCTATGGGGTCAAGTTCGGGTCCAACTTTCAGCCCTTCATCCGCAAAAACCGGGTAAAGCACGGCGATGACGCCGAGCTCAGCCGCGAGCCGGAAATGGTCCGGGCCTATCGCGATACCTGGGAGCTCGGCCTGCATTCCTACCTGACCTTTCTGCGCGACCGGTTCCGGCTGGCCCGCGAACTCCTGTCCGATACCGGGTCAATCTTTGTCCAGATTTCGGATGACAACATCCACCATGTGCGTCAGGTCCTGGATGAGGTGTTCCCGGACGGCTTTGTCTCGCAAATCAGCTTTCAAACCACATCCGGCTTTCAATCCAGGACTCTGTCTTCGGTCGGGGATTTCCTGTTATGGTATGCCCGCGACAAATCCCGGGTACGTTATAACAAGATATTCGTACCCCAGCCCATTGAGCCGGGCCAGGGCAACGCGACAAAGCTGCTATTGCCCGATGGCAGCTGTCGCGGCGTCACAACGGCAGAAAAACGGGGCGAAGCCAAAATCCCCGAAGGCGCGAGATTCTATAAACCGGACAACATTGAAGCAAATGGAACCTCCCCAGCCCAGCCTTTTGAATATCAGGGGAAAACCTACCGGCCAAATCCCAACCAGCATTGGAAAGCGAACAAACCCATGGGGATGGAGCGTCTCGCCGCAGCGGGCCGCATTGACGTTTTAAAAAACAGCATCCAGTATCGCCGCTTTGCCGATGATTTCCCGTTTCAACGGCTTGGCAATATCTGGACTGACACGACCACCGGTGGCTTTATCGAAGAAAAAACCTACGTCGTGCAAACCAGCACCAAGGTGGTCACCCGTTGTATCCACATGACCACCAACCCGGGCGATCTGGTGCTGGACATTACCTGTGGCTCTGGCACCACCGCGGTCACTGCCGAGCATTGGGGCAGGCGCTGGATCACGGTGGATACGTCCCGCGTGCCCATCGCATTGGCCCGGCAACGCCTGTTGACCCGCGTGTTTCCCTGGTATCGCCTGGCCAATCCGGCAAAGGGGCCGGGCGGCGGATTCATCTATGAACGCAAACAGAATAAACACGGGGTCGAAACCGGCGGGCTGGTCCCCCGCATTACGCTGCGCTCGATCGCCAATGATGAACCCCCTGACATGGAAATCATCCCGGAACGGGCGGAAATCAACAAAAAGGTCACCCGCGTCTGTGGCCCCTTTACCGTTGAATCCATTATCCCCGCCCCGCAAGCCCCCGACACTGGTGCCCCGGTCACCGCCGACACGCCGCGTCAATATCTGGACCGGATGATCGAGGTACTGCGCCAATCCGGCACCCTGCGCCTGCCCGGCAACATCACGCTGGAGCTCGATAACCTGCACCCCCTGACCGACGGCGACTATCTGCACGCCGAATGCGATGACCAGACCACCGCCATCGCCTTTGGCCCCGAACATGGCGCATGGGGCGGCGATCTTGTGCTCAACACCCATTCCGCGGCCAGGCAACAGGGATACGCCCGCCTGTACCTGTTCGGCTTTGCGATAGAGGCCGAAGCGCGCCAGACGCTGGCCAAGCTGAAACTGCCCACAACCTATGTGGCCGTCACCCCGGATGTGGTCATGTCCGACCTGCTGAAAACCACGCACAACAGCGATATCTTTTCCGTCACCGGCCTGCCCGATGTCACCCTGGAACCGGCGGCCCCTGCCGCCGACGGCACGCCGCAATACCGCGTTAACGTCCACGGGCTCGACGTGTTTCACCCCGAAACCATGGAACTCGACGCCATCGATGCCGCAGATTTGCCCTGTTGGATGCTGGATACCGATTACAACGGCATGGTGTTTTACGCGACCCAGGTATTCTTTCCCAAAACCTCTGCCTGGGATAAAATGCAGAGGTCGCTAAAAGCCTGTTTTGCCCCCGACGTCTGGTCCCACCTGTCCGGGACGGTCAGCGACCCGTTCCGTTTGGGCCAACACCGCCGCATCGCGGTCAAGGCCATCGACGAACGCGGCAACGAGATCATGACCACCCGCACTGCCGAGGACGCCAGATAGCCCCGCCCGCGCAAGCCAAGGATCGGCAACCGGGGCCCCTGGCGCACACAGGACACGCGGATGAACAGGAACACCAGACTGAAGAGCGCATGGCAATCGGTACGGGCACGGGCACGGGCAGGCCTGGAATGGGCAAAGCGTCATTGGCCCCGGCTTGTCGGGTTGCTTGCCCTTGTTTCGGGGCAGGCAAAGCGTCATTGGCCCTGGCTTGTCGGGTTGCTTGTCATTGCCACTTGGCTGTTTTGGGAAACGATATCCGGGTGGGTAGCGGATATGTGGTGCTGGCTGGGCATGTCCGGGTCAGCAGAACAGCCCAGCAACGGCGAAAAATTGCGCAACCTTTTCCTGGTACTGGCGGCGGTTATCGGCCTGCCCCTGGCCTGGTGGAGAAACAGAATCGCCAACAGTCAGGCGGAAACGGCCAACCGGCAGGCGGAAACGGCAGAGCGCGGCCAGCGGGACGGGCGTTATGAAAAGGCGGTGGACATGCTTGGCAGCGCGGTGCTGACCACCCGCATGGGGGGAATCTCTGCCCTGAACCGCCTGGCCGAAACCCATCCCGAAGATTACCATGTACAGGTTATGGAGGCGCTTTGCGCGTTCATCCGGTTTCCGACAAAAGACAAGGACCTTTCAGAGGACCGTTCAAAATCGCTGGTACCGGGCAACCAGCAGAACGATGCCGAAAAAGCAACTGAAGACGTCAAGATCCGGCCTGATGTGGAACAGGCGGCGCAAGTGATCGGAGAGCGGAGAACGGCACTCCGTGACAAGACACGCCTTGAAGAAATTGAGGCAAAATATCGCCCTGATCTGCGCGGTGCGGACCTCCGCGGCGCGTTCCTCGTCTGCGCGGACCTCGGCGGCGCGAACCTCAACCGCGCGGACCTCACCGGTGCGTACCTCCGCTACGCGGACCTCACCGGTGCGTACCTCATCGGCGCGCACCTCAGCCGCGCGATCCTCATCGGCGCGGACCTCATCGACGCGGACCTCAACCGCGCGGACTTCTTCCATGCAAACCTCAGAGGCGCGGACCTCACCGGCGCGGACCTCTACCGCGCAAAACTCCACAACACGAACCTCAGCGACGCGTACCTCCACACGGTGCGAAACCTCACACAAGCGCAGCTGGATCGGGCTGTCTGTTTCGAGGGCAGGCCGCCAAAGCTTGACGGTGGCGTGCAGGCCAAAACCAGCCAGTCGCTGGTCTGGGATCCCGGAACCGGTCACGGGACATGGGTGGACCATGAAGGCAACATGATCAAAGCGTAGCGTGCCAGGTTTGCGCGCGTTCTGGCCCCCTGCCGCTGATCCCGCCCGGCCTCCACGCTGGTGGCCAGGGTGTCGGTCAGGGTGTGGGGCACGCGCGTAACCGTCCAGCCCCCGGCCAGTTCCAGCCAGTTCCGGCCTGATGCCCAACCCGTCATCGCCAACATCCGCACCAACCGCAAAACCAACTACCCCACCGAACACGGGTAACCAACCGCACCACCCGCACCCCAACTCGTGCCGCGGGTGGGACCAGCGGCGCGGGTTTGCCGCTCAGGGTGCGCTGCAAATGTGGTCAAGCCGCCTTTGGTCAGATATTCCCCCCGGATCGGGGTCTATGCGCACCCGGGCCCTGACATCCCTGGCGGCACGCCGGGGCAGGGGCCATGACGGCGACGGCGGGGCAAGCCGGGGTACCGTGCCCGGGTTTCAGAACCCTAGCAGGGTGCGGAACAGATCAACAAGGGCAAGCCAGTTCTGAACCAGACTCTGCGCGGCGGCTAGCGTGGTGGCTTGCGTGC
>JACOMT010000178.1:0-989 GCA_014623385.1 Paracoccaceae bacterium | reverse complement strand
CGTGTTCGGATCGGATTCATGCAGGGCCCCGGCATCCGCCGCCATATCCGCCTGCACATCGGTGCTTTCCAACAGGGGAATGACCGCCTGCCCCGCATCGTCCAGGGTCTGGACGCCCTCTTTGCCCAAACGCTGGAACCGCAGCGCAAGGCGCGCCTGCACGGTTGCCCGCACCTCTGGCATGCCGCCCTCGATATCCAGGATGTTGTCATCCAGGGTGCGGACAAGGCGATTGACCCGCAGATCCGCATCAACTTCCTGTGCCTCGACAAGCCGCCGGATCTCGGCCAGCGCCATTGCCATGTCATCATGCACCCGCTGCGGGTTATCGGCATAGGTTTTCAGAGTCCGCTCCAGCAGGGCCAGCGGATCGGCCAGCGCGGCGCGGGTGTTGCCCAGCCTGCCATCGGGGCGGATGTCGACCAATGCATCCCGCAGCTTGTCAATAACCGTGTTGTACAGGTCCGTGTTATCCATCGGCACCGGGGTGACCCGGATGCGCCCGGTATCCGGCACCCATTCCACCCGTTCAGCCAGCGGGGTCGCCTGTTGGTTGTGTGCCAGTTCGATGGCGGCAATCCGCCCGGCGATATGCCCCGGTCCCTGGTTCCAGTCATCCGATGGGATCAGGGCGATGTTCTGGCACAGCCCTGGGTTCAGGGGGCGGCCCTGAAGCAACCCGTCATACCAGCGCCACCAGAAGCCAAAGCCCGGGTCCGATTGCAACGCGGCGCGGGCCCTGTCCCACTCCACCCGCAACGGGTTCGGCCAATCATGCCACAGTCCGCAATTGCGCAGCGCCCCCGGCCCCTGCGCCGCTATCAGGTCGCAATCCGCCTGCAGGGCGGCATTGGCGACATCCCAGGCGGTTTTGGCGGTGTATCCGACGTCTCTGGCGGCATCCATGGCGGCTGCTCTGGCGTAGCTGGCGGCTCTGGCAGGGAAATCGGCGGCGTCTCTGTCGTCGGCGTATCCGGCGGTGTCGGTGG
>JACOMT010000177.1 GCA_014623385.1 Paracoccaceae bacterium | reverse complement strand
TCCCGCACCGGATCGGGGGCCGGTTTTCATTTCACGTTCCCCCCCAGGACAGGGACCAATCCGGGACCTGTGCCGCCCCCGGCAACCGCATCGCGCGGACAGCGTCACAGACACGGATGGCGAGCTTATAAAAATCGGCACAGACGACGTTCTGACCGGGATTGACGCCCTCATGGACTGGTGGTCGTGTTCGCCAACATGCAGCCGACATGCAGCCGACATGCAAGCGCGCGTTGGGCGTTCCGGGATCGGGCCACGGGGTTCCACGGGGTTATGGTCTGCCGGTCTCCGTGCGCAGTGGCACCCCGAAGCTGGCGGTCAGGGTTTGCCGTCAGATCGAGGATTACGGGCCGCGGTGGCGATCATCGATGCCACACTGGTGGAACGTGAGCCATATCGACGCGCCGCAAAACCGCACCAAAGCGGAGGAGGCCCCCGACGATCCGCCCCCAACGATCCAGACGTGCACTTACAGTGCCGATACAGTGCCGATACGCAAGCGCGGTGAGTCAGGAACGGCGCAAAGCGTACGGCCGTGCTACGAAGATGAAATCCAGGCGACCTTGCCCGCCCGGACGAGGCCCGGACGAGGAACGTTTCGAGGAACGTTTCATCGACAAGGCCTGTGCCAGCAAGGCTAACCGGGGGGGATGCGCCTTGCGTGGCCGACACCGTGACGGGATCATGCGTACGGCCACCCGTCATCCGCCCGTCAGCGCCCCCTGGCGGGGGCAGGCGGATCTGCAAACGCTGCTTGCGGGATTGCGCAATGCCTGTGCCACGATGCCGCACCGCCCGAAACAAAACGCCCGGCTGGTGCTGGTGGCAATCGGGCAGAACCTGCCCCGCAAACACCGGCAATTGCGCGAACGGGGGTCTTGTCTGTTGTTATGCCCTGTTGCGACCTGCTGGCGCTTTGTGGTACTATCGCCCGAACCCGTGCATTCGGCGTGCCCATTGAAACGCCACAACCGCCCCCTTAAACTTTGGTAAAAGGCACAGCGACAAGGCCACACAGCCAACCGCAAAAATGCCGAACAAGGTCAAGGGTTCCAAGCGGAACTTAACAAACACCACGTGCAATAGCGGTGCCATCAGGTGCCCGACAAGCAAAATGGTCAGATAGGCGGGACCATCATCCGCGCGATGATGCTCGAACCGTTCATGGCATACGTCACACTGATCATTGACCTTGATATAGCTATGCAGCAAACGGCCTCGTCCGCAATTCGGACACCGTCTACGCAGCCCCGCGATCAAGGCGGGCCAGACTGGGCGCTCCGATTGTTCCGGGGAAGGGATGCTCATGCCTGCCATGAATCCTTATACCATTAACTAATATATAATGTGGGCCACATGAGATACAAGGCCCATATGGCCGTATGCGGTCCCCACCTTTGCACTTCGACGGATTGTGTCATCGCCTGCGTTGATGTCAGTGTCGGTTGGCAAAATGTGGTCCGCACTCACACCCCGGGAGTAGCAGTTTACATTACAGGCTGTGCTGCTGCGGCTGTCATGTTAGCCGCGCTGACCGCCTCAGCCCTGAGTACCGGTCCGCCCAGGTCCACGCGCTGACTTTGCTCAGCTGGAAACCGGCGGCGATGGCGTACTGAGCCTAGATCGGATCTCTTCCGAACGACATGGCAGGAAACGGGCGCGGCTGTTCGACCGGATTGACACCTATAACAGCAATACGCTGAGCAAAGATGAAATCGCCGCCGCACCGTGGTCGCCATAAACACCGAGCTGGCAACCAGACTCGGTGGCGGCATTGCTCCCCTCTCGTCTGGTACCCAGGATTTACCAGATGGCCCTATGGGCACTGAATGATCGGGTCGAGGCCGAATACACCCAAGAGGCGATGTTGCGCCTGTGGTGCTAGGACGAGGCGTGAGTAAGTACTTGTGTCGGTATAGATGGCAATGAACCTCTGCCAGGACCGGTTGTATCGCCCGCAAGGGCCGGGATGCCGAGCCCGCGGGTGACGTGCTTGGGCGTGTTGGCCCGAATGCAATCGGCCAGCCGGATGCCGATAGTGCAGACCGCGTTGGAAAGCCTGCCGGACTGGTGGAAACAAGCGGTTGTTCTGTGCCGTGTTCAGGAGCTTCCGGACTCAGGTTGTGCGCGACCCGTTTGATGCCGACGCGAATGCGTTCACCGCCTGAACCTCGCGTGTCCAGATAATAGCCATGGAATAACCTGTTGCCTAAGGCGACAGGCCAATAATGGAATTTGATAAAAGCCTACGCAAAAAACGCAATCACGCGGAACCAAGAATTAGGTTCACGCGTCCATGCCGGATCTGGGACACCTGATTGTGACCTGCATTCTTGGCCGTATAGAGTGCGCGATTAGACTGGCCAGTCAGGGTCAACAGATCCAGCTTTCCATATAGGTCACAAACCAGGCCGATGCTGATCTGTGGTGCTGATGGGCTGGCATTCATATCGGGTCTGATAGGGGTTGCGGGTGACGCGATAGCAAATGGCCTGGGTCGGGTTGTGTGCCAATGCCGCAGCACAAAAGTTCCTCGCCCCCGATACGGGGCGATGGTGCTCAGATCTGCCACACATGTACGCGGTTGCCCCGACGTGTGCACTAGTGCCTCATTCTCGACGAAGTGCCCGTAGGTGTCATTGATCCAGATGCAGCCACTTTTGGCTTAAGCTGAATAACGGTGAAGAGTATCCTCGCTGGCCACCAATATCGCCTTTTATACCATACGTACCTTTGGCGGTTCGAATGTGGAAACACAGCATCCTGCGAATGGGGAAAATTTTTCCACTTATTTGAATTTCATCGGAATGGTCTTGACCCGGAAAGCTTTGGCAACAACGCGATTGCGCATTTTTCGAATTTCGATTTATCTGCCCTGGAACCTTTGCGTTCTCTAGCACTGTAACTGCCAATCCCGCTTGGACGCGTTCCAGACGGAACGCAAGGTCTGCCCGCCGGGGCGCGATTGTTGAAGGACTGTGGCTAAACACCGCGACAACGCGTATTGTGCTTTTGCGTCGTTATTGCCAACATGTCCCTAACTTCCGAAAGACTAGACTGGGGGATTTCGACATGACAGTCACAGCGGCAATTAACGGGTTTGGCAGAATTGGGCGGTGCACTCTGCGGGCCTGGATCGAAAGCGGGCGGAGCGATATCGACATTGTCGCGATCAATGACCTGGGACTGATCAAAACCAACGCGCATCTGTTAAAATATGATAGCATCCATGGCCATTTTAATGCCGATGTCTCGGTTGACGGTGACGTGCTGGTCGTCAATGACCACCGCATAAAGGTAACGGCTGAACGTAACCCGGCGATTTTGCCTTGGCTAGGCATCGACGTTGCAATGGAATGCACCGGCATTTTCACCAAGCGGGACCAGGCGGCTGCCCATCTGGAAAATGGGGTCAGCAAAGTTCTGATTTCCGCACCAGGGGACGGGGCGGACAAAACCATCGTGTATGGTGTAAACGATGATACCCTGACGGCGGATGATGTAATTGTTTCCAACGCGTCTTGTACCACGAACTGTCTGGCACCGGTTGCCAAGGTTCTGGACGACACATTTGGCATTGAAACCGGGTATATGACCACCATTCACAGCTATACCGGGGACCAGCCGACGCTGGATACCCTGCACAAAGATCTCTACCGTGCCCGTGCGGCAGCCTTGTCAATGATCCCAACCTCGACTGGTGCTGCCCGTGCCGTTGGTCTGGTTCTGCCGAATCTGAAAGGCAAGCTGGACGGCTCTGCTATTCGTGTGCCGACCCCGAATGTGTCGGTGGTCGACCTGACCTTTATGCCGCGCGAGGCGGCCACGGTTGAAGCAGTGAACGCCGCCATCATTGCAGCGGCGGGTGACCGGTTGAACGGCATTCTCGACGCCAGCGGCCTGCCGTTGGTGTCGTCCGATTTCAATCATAATCCGCACAGTTCAATCCTGGCCACTACACAAACCCATGTGGGCGAGGGCGGTATGGTTCGCGTACTGAGCTGGTACGACAATGAATGGGGTTTCTCGAACCGCATGCTGGACACCGGCGTTGTTCTGGCAAAGGCGTAAGCCCCGGCACAAGCGGCTCACATTTAAGGGTATGGGAACTGTGGTAGTCTGTAGTATATTGTGGGGGCATACATGACTCCCGGATACGCTGTCACCCTACCTTTGTGGATCGGCCCGAA
>JACOMT010000176.1:7773-10871 GCA_014623385.1 Paracoccaceae bacterium | reverse complement strand
TCCTGAGACAACAGTTTGTCCCGCATTTCGACATCGTAGTCCCGCATCCCGGCCCCAATGATGGCCCAATCCCGGGCCAGTCCCCGCTGCATCAGCCGGTGCAGATACCAAGCCTGGTGCGCCCGGTGGAAGTTCCCCAACCCGATATGCACGATACCAGGCGTCAGCGCCGACCGATCATATGCGGGCACCGAGAAACCACATGGTAAGGCATTCAGATATGCGGCACCCGCAGTTGACCCGGCCCGTTGACCAAGAACCTCCATCACCACATCCAACTGGTGCTAGTGCTGTTTGAAGGCATCTGAGCCGAATGCACAGGGGCAGATCCACCAGTTTTGCGGATTTGCCGGTCTGGTCATATGCGCAAACCTTCAGCGTTGAATTTATGGATCACATCGTCGCGCGGGGTCAGATGCACGCGATCACCATGCCGGAAACCAACCTCACCATCCGCACGGACCGTGACCGTGTCGGCAAGCCCGGTACCATGGATGTGGAAAAATGTGTCCGAACCGAGATGCTCAGACACGCCCACCACACCCGACCAGGTACCGTCGGCGTCCGATACCGCGATATGTTCGGGCCGCACGCCGATTGTGTGCGCGCCATGCCTTGCCGCATCGTCCCCGCTGATAAAGTTCATTCCGGGCGATCCAATGAAGCCTGCGACAAACAGATTGCGGGGCGACCGATAGAGCTCGAGCGGCGAGCCAGCCTGTTCAATGTGGCCAGCCCGCAGCACCACGATCTTGTCCGCCATGGTCATGGCTTCGACCTGATCATGGGTCACATAAATCATGGTGGTCTTTAGCCGTTCATGCAGTTCGCTGATTTCCAGTCGCATCCCGACCCGCAGCGCGGCATCGAGGTTTGACAAGGGTTCATCAAACAAAAAGGCCGCCGGTTCACGGACAATCGCCCGTCCGATGGCGACACGCTGGCGCTGACCGCCTGACAACTGGCCCGGACGGCGATCCAGGTAGTCTGTCAAGTTCAGGACAGAGGCAGCGCCCTCGACCCGCTTGTCTATTTCGGTCTGATCCAGCTTTGCCATACGCAAGGGAAAAGCGATGTTCTTACGGACCGTCATATGTGGATACAGCGCGTAAGATTGGAACACCATCGCCAACCCGCGTTTCGCAGGTGGCACATCCGTGGCGTCAGCACCGTCAATCCGAATTTTGCCGCTCGTCACATCCTCCAGCCCGGCAATCAGCCGCAGCAGGGTGGATTTGCCACAACCGGACGGTCCGACAAAGACGGTAAACTCACCGTCTTCGATTGTCAAGTCCAGCGGGGGAATGACTTCGACCTCTCCAAAGCTCTTGGTCACTTGGTCCAATTCGATACGTCCCATGGGGTCGAGGTCCTTATTTCACCGCGCCAAAGGTCAGGCCACGGACGAGTTGCTTCTGGCTGAACCAGCCGAGGATGAGGATGGGCGCAATGGCCATGGTGGATGCCGCGCTGAGCTTGGCATAGAACAATCCCTCGGGGCTGGAATAGCTGGCGATAAAGCCGGTAAGCGGAGCCGCATTGACGGCGGTCAGGTTCAGCGTCCAGAACGCCTCATTCCAGGCCAGGATAAAGTTCAACAGTACGGTCGATGCGATGCCGGGTACCGCCATAGGTATCAGTACATACAGGATTTCTTCGCGCAGGGCCGCGCCATCCATGCGGGCAGCTTCCAGAATTTCGCCCGGAATTTCCTTGAAATAGGTGTAAAGCATCCAGACGATGATCGGCAAATTAATGAGCATCATCACAATCACCAACCCGGCACGGCTATCGAGCAAACCAAGCTCTACAAACAACAGGTAGATAGGGTAAAGAACGCCCACGGCGGGGAGCATTTTGGTGGATAGCATCCACAAAAGGATGTCTTTGGTCGCCCGCGACGGCACAAAGGCCATGGACCACGCCGCCGGAACCGCTATGAGGATCCCCAGTATCGTCGAGCCACCCGCAATGATTACCGAATTCCACAGGAATTTCATATAGTCCGACCGCTCTTGCACAATGGAATAGTTTTCCAGCGTCCAGTCGAAATTCAAAAACAACGGCGGGTTGGCGATGGCCTGGGCTTCGGTTTTAAAACTTGTCAGGATCGTCCACATAATCGGAAAGAAGATGAGCAAGCCAATCGACCAGGCGATGGACGTATTGATCGCTTTGCGCTGCGTTGTGACGGACCGGGCCATGTTATGTCCCCCTGTTCCGGGCACGACCCGGGACCTCCGGCTGGTGGTCGGTTAAGCCTTGGACCATGCCCAAGGCGCGGCTGTAAAGATCGTCACGGATCAAGGTTTTTCCCAACAATGCGCATCAGGAAAAATGCGACGATATTGGCAAGGATGATCGCATAAACCCCGCCCGCCGAGCCCAGGCCGACATTCTGACTTTCCAGAACCCGTTGGAAAATCAGGTAGGACAGCGTACGGGTGCCAAAGGCCCCGCCGGTTGTCACAAAAATCTCGGCAAAGATCGCCAGCAGGAAAATTGTCTGGATCAAAACAACGATGGTGATCGCCCGACCAAGATGCGGCAGGATGATGAACCAGAACCGTTTCAGCACCGATGCCCCGTCAATTTCCGCCGCTTCCAGTTGTTCGGTGTCCAACGATTGAATAGCGGTCAGCAGGATCAGTGTCGCAAAAGGCAACCATTGCCAGCTGACAATCATAATAATCGATGGGGTTGCGGCCTCAGACAAAAACGATACCGGCTCGGCCCCGAAAAATCGCCAAATATGGGAAAAAAGCCCATTGGTCGGGTCCAGAAACATGTTTTTCCAGACCAGCGCAGAGACAGTCGGCATCACAAAGAAGGGTGCGATAACCAATATCCGTACGATCCCTTGCCCCCACATCGGCTGGTCCAGCAACAAGGCCAGCAGCACGCCAAAACATACGGTAATCGCCAGAACGCCACCGACTATGATCAGTGTGGTGGAAACAGCAGGCCAGAATGAGCTGGAGTTCACGAACCGGGCATAGTTGGCAAAGCCGACCCAATCGAGGCCAGGAAAGAAGGTGACCCAGTCCCATCCACTTTGGATTTGGTCGCCGCGCAGTGGCAGAAACTTTTTGAATGAA
>JACOMT010000176.1:0-7709 GCA_014623385.1 Paracoccaceae bacterium | reverse complement strand
GGAACGCGAGGCCTTGGTGGTCATGGATACATCTCCTATGTCCGGGGCCTTGCACCGCACAAGATGAAACCTGCAAAAACCTGGTTAGACTGGCCAGAGGGCGGTGGGAATTCCATCCTCCGGCCTGGAAGGGAATGCGTTAGTAGCCCGCCGCTTCCATTGCGTCGTTTGTCAGCACCTGTGCTTTTGCCAACGCCTCTTCAACTGTTTGCTGACCTGCATAGGCAGCCGAGAATTCCTGGCTCACCTCGGTCGCGATGCCCGCGAATTCAGGGATCGCGGCAAACTGAACGCCCACATATGGGCTTTCGTTCACGGTCGAATTGTTCGGGTCCGCCGACAGAATCGAATCCAAAGTCATCTGTGCAAAAGGCACCTTGATGTATTCGGGGTTCTCGTACAGCGACGTGCGCGCGCCGGGCGGAACGTTGGCCCAACCTTCATTCGCCGCAACCAGCTCGATATAGTCTTTGGAAGTCGCCCATTCGATAAACGCTTTGGCTTCGGCCTCTTGCTGGGTTCCTGCAGGAATGGAAAGTGCCCAAGCCCACAACCAGTTGGAGTTTTTGCCCAGGCCAGTGTTTGGTGCCAGAGCGAAATCAACACTATCCGCAACAGTCGACTCGTTTGGATTTGTCACAAAGGAGGCTGCAACCGTTGCATCGATCCACATGCCGCATTTGCCTTGCTGGAACAACGACAGGTTTTCGTTGAACCCATTTGTCGCATACCCGGCCGGACCACTTTCATCCATCATGCCTTTGAAGAAGGTCAGTGTGTTCAGCCAAGGCTTCTGGTCGAATGTGGCTTTCCAGTCCATGTCAAACCACTGTGCCCCAAATGAGTTAGACATCGCGGTGATGAACGCGCCGCCCTCACCCCAACCGGCCTTGCCGCGCAGGCAAATGCCGTTGATTTCATTGTCACGATCAGTTATCGTGGCGGCTGCTTCACGGATGAAATCCCAGGTCGGAGATGTCGGCATTTCCAAACCTGCTTTTTCCATCAGGTCGGTGCGATACATGATCATCGAGCTTTCGCCGTAGAACGGCGCGGCATACAGCGTGCCATCATGGCTCAAGCCACTGGCCATGGCGGGTAGAATATCTGCCGCGTCATATTCCGCCGACAGGTCGTCCAACGCGACCAGCCAGCCATTGGCACCCCATATCGGCGTTTCGTACATGCCGATGGTCATGATGTCGAATTGACCGCCTTTGGTTGTGATGTCGGTGGTCACACGCTGGCGCAAAACGTTTTCCTCCAATGTCACCCATTCAACGGCGATGCCTGTCGCTTCGGTGAATTGATTGGCGTAGCCCTGCATGCGTATCATATCGCCGTTGTTCACGGTTGCGATGGTGATCGACTTGTCTTGGGCAAAAGCTGCGGTCGCTGTACAAATAGCAATAACAGCCGCCGCAGAAGCTGCGGTATTTTGGTACATCCTTTCCTCCCTAAGCTTTGGATGTTGCATCCGGACTATACCAAAGAATAGTTACCTGCGTCAAGCAAGAAAATTACGCGCGAAAAGTTTTTTGATTATGCGGACTGACGCATCACCAACCGACCTTCAAAAAGCTTGGTTTCACAAACGCTTCGGTCGCCGTTTACCGCGGCCACCAAGACGTCCAGCGAATGGCGTGCAATGGCGTCATATGCCTGCGCGACAGTGGTCAACGGCGGACACGTATAGCGGGAAAAAGGATGATCATCCTGACCGGCTACCCGAAGCTGTGCCCCTTCTTTCAAACCGACGTCCAGCCCCGCCTCATAGCATGCGGTCAGCAGGCCAATCGCCAAACGATCATTGCTGCACAATACCGTATTTGTTTTAAAGGAGCCATTGGCCAAGGCGCGGGCACCTTCCCGGCGACCGATCTCTTCAAACGCCCAACCTTCGCCGGGAACCTGAATCACATGTGCCGACAATCCCAGCGCCGAAACCGCCTCTAGATAAGCCTGTCGGCGCTGATCGGCATTCGGATTTGCCGGTGTCTTCATTT
This sequence comes from Paracoccaceae bacterium, assembly GCA_014623385.1. Taxonomy (GTDB): domain Bacteria; phylum Pseudomonadota; class Alphaproteobacteria; order Rhodobacterales; family Rhodobacteraceae; genus JACOMT01. The sequence continues at coordinate 5,703 of JACOMT010000176.1, read as the reverse complement.
CGAAAAAGCATGGCGACTCGCCCGTACGACACAAATAATCGACAATCAGTTGGGTCATCTGTGGGCTGCTCGTTCCAACAAAGGCGAGGCCTATATCGGGCAGAAAACTATCAAACAAAACCGTTGGGACATCGTCGCAGAATTTGGCAATTTTGAATTTGTCCGATACGCGTCCCAATGGGGCCAACAGGACCCCCGCAGGTTTGAGCGATCTGAGATTATCCAATATCTCCAACTCATGTTCCTGCTCTCCATGCGAACTGAACAGGGATGGTCGAAATCCCAGTTCCAGGCACCGTTCTTCCAACGCGCGGGCAATCTCGGCAAAAAACGGGTCCGCCAGAAACGGCACCACAATGCCAACGTTCTTGGTCATCTTGCGGTTCTGATTGATGGCGAAAATATTGGGCCGATAGTCATACCGCTCCAGCGCGGCTTCGATCCTGGCACGCGTCGACGCGCGCACGCTGTTTGGATCGTTGAAGTACTTCGACATCGTCGGCCGTGACAGTCCGCTGACCACAGCAAACTCTTCCATGTTTCTGATTTTTGTTTCAGTCATTTGGCAGCGATGTGTATGGGGCGGGAAGCACGCCATTACCCTCAATCTATCCGTCGTTTCCTGCCCTGAGCAAAAAATCAATCTTTAAAAACCAACAGATAAAATTCTTCATTAATGCCTATGCGTAGAGACGGCCAAATGGCCCCGTGGGTAGTGGAATGCCAAGCGTTTGACATAAAGTAAACACCATCGCCTGATTCGATGTGACGACCGGCTTTCCAACCACAGCCTCGACCCGGTCGATCACCTCGACCGCCCGCATGTCGGTGCACGATAATACAACCGCCTGAACGTCCGAGCCATTTGCCCGACAGGCAAGATCAAAAATCTCGTCGGGCATCAGCTCGCCCTGACCGTAGTTGCCCAGATCCCGTCCGATATCGGCACAGGCGACGATTTCAAGGCCTTCACTGGTCAGAAACACAACCGCCTGGTCATTAACTTCTCTAACATAAGGCGACGCAAAACCAATTCGGGTCGCCCCCAGATCGCGCAATGCTGCAACCACGGCACCAGCGGCGGTAATCGACCTGGCACCCGACGACGCCTGAATCGTCGCCGCCAGATCCCGGTCAAAAGCGGGCCCATGCGTCAGCGTTGCCGAGGTACAACCGTACAGCACCGCCGCCGGGCGGACACCGGATATCAGCCGCAAGGCCTCGGACATATCCGTTCTGCCCAAACCGGCCATCTGATCAGAGCCGGGAATTTCATCGGCATCATATCCACCCAGCCGGGCCATATGAAATGTCACCCCCGGCGGGCGCAACAGGGCCAAATCCGGTTCTAGGTTGCAGTTGGTAAAGGGTAACAGAACTCCGACCTTTGGCCCGCTGCGATCATCGATCATGTCAGCGGTGACGCTTTGCGCATTCCTTGGCGTCGATCACCTCAAAATCGACGCCCATACCCCGCCATACCGCGCAACAGATACCCTGCAGACCACCGAACGCGGCCGACCCTGTCGGCCGCGGCCCCATCCGCAAAAGCGATCAACACAAAATTAGCATGGCTTCCCGCACGGCGCAAACGCACCGCAAACCTGTCTCTGATGTGGCCCATTTGCTGAACGGCATGCCTCATATGCACCTAAATCCTTTATCGCGACCACGGTCATGGCCCGGGATGTGGACGACACGTTGTTCGGGTTCAGCAACTTGCGCATCCTGGCTAACCCATAGGCCTTAGACAATGTCCGGGTCACGACGGTGACCCCGTGCCGGGTCAAGTCAAGGACGGGATGATAATTCTGATCGTCAAATTCCGCATAAACCCGATCAATGACCAACAGGACGTCCTGTAACAACCGGTTCCGCAGGCGCACCAGCCGCGCATTGCGGGTACGGGTCCCGGTAGGGTTGCCGGGGCTGCACAAAAAGACAATCCGCGGTTGCGTCATAACCGTTGCCAGTCCCGCATTGGCAGAGATATGGAACGGTTTTGTTACGAATTTTTTGGATTTTCGAGCACGGATTTTCGAGCACGGTCCATGCACCGGACACACTAAAATATGCTGAGAGGTTGGCAAATTTCCCGAATGCCGTGCAACCTCTCATCGGGCGGGTGATCTTCCTGATGAACCGATGATCCTGCTCAATGATGGTGTCGGGATATCTCAGCTGAAGAACCTCGATCAACCAACACCAACCGTGCAAGAGCAGAAGCAGGTTGATGTTTTCAAGCCCGGCATTGTTGGCACCGCCTGATCAGGCCAGCCGTTGTTGCGGATTGTGCGCGCGAAGAAAGCCGTCGCGGCGTCTTCATCACAGGTCTCGGACAGCATGAAATCAAGGGTTTGACCGTCTCGATCAATCGCCCGATAAAGGTAAGCCCACGTACCCTTCACTTTGATGCAGGTTTCATCCATGCGTCAGGATTTCGCGGTCGGGTGCTTGCGTTTCTGTGCCTCGACAGCAATCAAAGGTGCATATTCTATGCCCCATCGATCAAGCGTCGCGTAGTCAACTGTGACACCATGTTCGGCCATGATTTCTTCGGGGTCGCAGTATGAAACGCCATATCTGACGTGGAAAACTACCGTGTACAGAATAACGCCTTCGGGGTCGTGCACCCCCTTGAAATTGATTGCCATTTTGGCTGCTTCCTTTTTGACCAAAGCATACAAACAGCCTGCCCGGGCCGACCTGAGCCGAAATCCAAAAATTTGCGATAGAACCGCGCCAAGTCGGGCGCATCGCCGCGTTGGTTGCCAACAATGATCAGAGGCTAAGTGCCCGCATTAGATCGCGGCGCATTTGCGTGATGGCGCTACAGGTGTCGCGCAGAGCACGCCTGGCTATCGGGTGGGAGCGATAGCTGACCATCGCGCTCTGACCTTTCCAATTCCTGCAAACCTGCCAGAAATTCATTGGCTGCGAGAGCACGGAGAATTTGTCCCAACAGAACCGGATCACAGCCTTGCCTGGCAATCGGTCTTTTGCCGGGAACACGCACTTTTATAAAACAGCAGCCACTTCGTTTAGTACCTGAAACGCCTCTTTGGAAAACCGCACCGACACAGGGACAGGGCGTTTGCGGGCGTTCGCAGCCTTCGTGAATGGTTTTTGCGGTGAAGGAAATCCAGTCATGGGCACGGCCCCTCGGGCTATGACACACATTCCGCTTCTTCTTGAGTTGCCTCACCGTTGCCTTGCGCAGCTTCCTCAAATGCTGCCAACCTGTGGGTAAATTCAGGCTCACCCTTGAGAGTTTCTGCCCAATTCTCTAGTTCTTTGCGAGTTTTTAGGATGTCAGACGGTTCCAGGTAACTCCCACCTTATGCACCAGATTATTAAAAAATCAAGCATTTACGCGATGTGTTGGTGGTTTTTTGAGCATCGTCCAAGATGTGCTTCATAAGAACGGGATCGGCGGCACCCAAGACGCGATGCGCGCGACCGGGCTTATTCAGGATTGTGCGCAAATCCTGGCCATCGCGAGCTTAGCTCCGCATCCGAGTGTACTCTGGATCATAGGGCGACGGCGCGATGACTATTGTGGTGACAAGATCACCGCACATATCCAGGTGCATCTCGGTGCCTTCGGCTGCCAATTCAGGGGTGACAAAGGCATGGGCCAGGTTCATCCCGACCCGATGCCCCCAATTGCCCGACGTAATGGTACCGACGATCCTGTGCCCATGTGTGAGCGAAGCACCGCCATGTGCAGGTGCATGTGTTGCGTCAATTTTCAACGTCACCAATTTTTTGGTTGGCCCGTTCGCCCGGCGTTTAAGCAAGGCGTCCCTGCCAATGAAATCGCCCTTGTCCATTTTGACGAACCGGTCCAGTGCTGTCTCGAATGGGTCGAATTCGGTCAGGATGTCTGTTTTCCAGTGCAGGAAGCCTTTTTCCAGGCGCATGGAATCGACTGCGCGTGCGCCAAACAGCTTGAGACCGTGACTTTTGCCTGCGGCGCGCAAGGCTTGATAGGCGGCATAGAGCGACTGGTTGGGCACATGGATGGTTGTGGGTGTGCGTGTGTGTAATCAAAATCAACAGCTGGTGGAGAGCATTGAAAGGGCAATGCAAAGAAACATGTTGACTGAACCGGGACCCCTGAAGTACAATATTCTCCAGTCTTCATCAGATGAGCATCCTGCAGTTGCCATTTCTGCTTGAGCATATTGTTTCATACAAAGTAACACACTGGTGAGGCCTCTGTTTTTGTGACCACGCTTCAGCGAAGTTGGGTCCTGCTTTTGACGGCTACGCAACTTGCCCCGGTCACCTTCACTAATACTGTCACCTACTTTTTGTTGGTTGATAAAGAACTACTTTGTTCACTGTGTGTGCAGTCATAGCATCATCCCTATCATGTGACATGAAGATATCAGATATAAGGTAAAAGGAGCCCTCATGTACACTATCATCCCTACCACCATCCACCTGTTCATTAGTGAGAAGTGGAATTTCGTCTCTCATCAACTCATCCTGAATCTTTGTGGCCATTCCCTTGTGACTACTGCATATGCTGGATATATGTGGGTGACACATGTGCTGATGGTACTTTACCTCCTGCCAGATCATTACCTAAGATAAGGGTCACTCCAACTACAGACAAGGATGGCCTGACACCAACTGTCACCACTCCATGCACTTACAAAGTCAGCCAACAGTCTTATCTCATGACGGGCAGTAAGAGAGGATTATAATGGCTGATTAACTACTGAACCAGTCAAGGATTTCCACTAAAAAGATTGATATACTCTAATAGGACAGTCACTGAAAAGAGGTGTGCCTAAAAGGTCAAAAAAAATGTGAGGATTGTATATCTCAGGGAATCAAACTTGTAGCTTTTAATGCAGTGCAATCTGAATTGCAGTCTGCACGCTCTACCACATGGTCTCACAAATCAAACACTAATTTTGGATGGTATACTGCCTTTCTGCAAACATAAATCTACGGGAGATAATGCAGATATTGAGGTTGACCCTAGAGAGGATTATAACTAGTCTTCTTCAATCTGATTTTATCTCAGATAAAGTTCAAGTTGATCTGACATTGTTTGGCAATACTTCGCAGCATACACAAGGATGCCAATCTAAAGCAAAAATTTTGGATCTCAAAGCTCATATGGAAATAATTACTCCTTCAGCAGCCAATGTACTGCATCATTGTTGAACCACATACCTACTAAATCTGTAATAACAACATTATGTTTGTCTATATAATGATGGTCTTTAGTGCAGTACATTTAAAAGAGTACACAAGCTGCATGAGTGCCAGTGTCTCTCAAGATAGTAGCAGGAATTTCTACATTTAAATCAGATGTAGTCCATTAGGTTGGTATTTAGCAGGAATGGAACAGCTGATAATCCTTACTAGTTTGTACTGTTGTTAACTAGCCTTTAGGGTCCTGACTTGATGTTTAAAGAGATGTTTTAAGGTGCTGGCAGTCTGTCATAACATGTCCTCTTTTGTTACAATGGTAGCATTTTGGACCACTAGGAACCCCTTGACTGCATGTGGGGCAGGGCTGGGAAGGCAAGTTCACAGAATTGTCCCTCTGAGCATTTTACCCTTCCTTAAAACCTGTAGGAAAAAGGGATCAACTTGATCATCTAGACAAGAGTGGGCTTTCTTATGTGTTAATGTGTAATCACCAGCTAATGTAGTTGCTTGACTCAGTGTCTCTACCTT
>JACOMT010000175.1:8794-11908 GCA_014623385.1 Paracoccaceae bacterium | reverse complement strand
TCCCCGATCTGACGGTAACCCCGACCGCAAGATCATCACAGGTTGCGAAAACGGCAATGGGTCGTCGCATCGGGCACACACAGATGCATATCCCAAGTTACACCATCGCTATTTCTTGTCGAATTATAGATACGAAATTCCGCGAGAGCTTCCATGAATTCTTCAAAAGAGTGAGGGCCGGATCATTTCGCGCGGGCTATGGGGCGGAAATGGAACTGCGTCAGTACCATGGCCGACGGGAACATTGGGTTATGCACCCATATGTCGCATATTGTTCGGTTTGTTCAATTGCTGTCGGCGCGCTTTGCCTGGCGATTGGTCGTTGGCGGACTGACCGGCGTCATGGCCTGGATCGCAATCTCCGATTAGGTACAAATGCAATGGATGTTGTTGGACTATGTATACTACCGTGTATTTCATCGAAAAATAATGCCTTAGGGCGTTTTGAACCCGCAGGGCTGCACCATTCCTGGGATACGCCGAAATTGGTACTTGGCGGCGGTGATACTGAATGCCCTGCGGCATTCCGGGCACCATTTCAGTCCAACGCGACCATTTCCTGTCTGTCGGTTGGATACTGAACGGATGTCGACCTTGCCTGCGTTTGCCTTTTTCCGATTTGACGAAAGGCGACGGCCAAACGAATTCGGAACCAACGTGGACAACACGACGCTACCAAAATCACAGAGGCCGCGCGTGCGTCTTGATATTTTATTGCTGATTTCGTGCATTACCTGTTCGCGCGCCTCGGAAACATCAATGTCGACTTGGTTTTTTGGATCGAAGGTGCCAAGACGGCTATTGGTATCGGGCCAACGGGATGATCTGCTTTCCTGCAATGCGGGACATTTTACGACACGCCTTTCGACTTGATCGCCCGGTTTGGGGACGACCCTACCGCCACAGAATTGGGTGAATCCCAAAGAAATTTGTTAGGAAATGCTGCGCTACGGCCCCGAGGTTGGCGTTTGACCAAAGTGCCAGATCAGAACAAGGACCCTTGATCAGGCGTATCTTTGATCTTTTTCTGCAGTTTTGACAGTTTGCCGCCGATGGCCAGGTGCCCGTCCCTGAATTCAATGTCCAGTGTGGGGGCAAAACGTGCCTCGGCCTTGGTTGTGACCACTTGGTTCTCGGCACGGATCACGGCATAGCCTCGATCCAGCGTGGCTTTGTAGCTTAGCATTTCCCGCATGTGGTCCGTTACCTTGATCTGGCGGCGCAGCCGGTCAATCTGAGCCGTGCCCGCGCACGTCAATCGGCGCGACATCTGTGCAAACGCCTTTTTCGCCTGGGTCAGCCGGTCTTGCAAACGTGCGGGCCCCAGGCGGCGCGCTGTCCTGTCTAAGTAACCCCGCTGCATCCGCGTCATCCGTTGCAGGGTTGTGGGCCGTAGGCTACCAGCCTGCTCGGTTAGGGTCAGACGCCGCGCCTGGACGCCTTGCAACAAGGCACGAGGCAATCGGTCCGCCACAAAGTCGAATCGCTGACGCGGCGCATCCAGTATCGCATCGGGCCGTGGCAATGCCCTTGCCAGATCAACCAGCCGTTGGTGCCGGGCCGCAACACCGGAACTGGCTGCATGTGTCAAACGCCCGCTTTGTGCATCCAACCACCCCATCAGGTCGACGCGCACCGGAACCGCCAATTCCGCCGCCGCCGTCGGCGTCGGTGCCCGTTGGTCCGCAGCGTAGTCTATCAGCGTTACATCCGTTTCATGTCCAACCGCGGAGATCAGGGGGATCGTGTTGGCAGCCACCGCGCGGACAACGCTTTCCTCGTTAAAGCCCCACAAGTCTTCGACTGAACCACCGCCCCGCGCCACGATGAGCAGATCGGGTCTCGGCAGCACACCACCTGGCGTGAACGCATTGAATCCGTTGATGGCACGCGTCACCTCGGGCGCGCAACGTGCGCCCTGTACAGCCACGGACCAGATCAGCACCTTGCGCGGGAAACGGTCGCGCAACCGATGCAAAATATCCCGGATCACCGCGCCCGACAACGAAGTTACTACGCCAATCGTCTCTGGCAGGTAGGGCAGCGGGCGTTTGTGGCACGCATCAAACAGGCCCTCGGCTGTCAATTGCGCTTTGCGTTTTTCCAAGAGTGCCATAAGCGCGCCCGTACCCGTCGGCTTAATGTCATCAATAACAATCTGGTATCGCGACTGCCCCGGAAAGGTGGTTAGGCGACCGGCTACAACAACCTCCATCCCCTCTTCGGGCTGTGTGGGCAGACGCGTGGCCACGTCTTTCCACATCACACCAGCCAGAACCGCCCGATCATCCTTGATATCGAGATAGACATGCCCTGACCTGGGCCGACTGACCCGGCCCACCTCGCCCTTGACTCGCACATGAGTAAACTCACCCTCGACCAACCGTTTGACCGCACCTGACAATTCGCTGACGGTGAATTCCGGGGCGTTCTGGCCAGTATTTGGGGCACCGATCACATCCATAGGCAGGCTTTCTTGTTCATAGCGTTCGCGAATCTTAGAACGCGCGCCAAGCAAGAGAAAGTGGGAAATGTGATAAACACTTTTGATCCTCCGTGGCCGTCGTGCGCGCAGCCTGGCCTGGGCCCTGATGCAAAATCCAAAATGCGGCAAGCTGATCGTCGCACGAGGCTTCGCCGCCGCCGAGGCGATTGATTTTGTAAGACCTCCGCATAATTTGCAGAATTGAGAACAAACCATCAACCCGGGATGCTGTTGAGAGGCGTTCAGGGGTGGTTTGATGGCCTTGTTGTTGCGCGGTTCGTGTCGAACGCGGTTCTCGGATCGGCGCAGATGACGTTCTGAGCAAGATTGACGCACCAGTGGACTGGCGGTGGTGTTCACCGACACGCAAGCCGCGGGTTGGGGTGCTCCGGGATCTGGTCCCAGGGTTACGATCCTCGGGTCCGCTTCAACTGTCTGCTGATCGGGCAGTGGCACCCCGAAGCTGGAGTGCAACCTCAACTGCGATTGGGTTTCATGCTGTTTTGCGGTCTCGAACGCTTTGTGCCTGTGCCCGATGAGACGACTTTCGCAACGCGCTGGTGAAAAGCGGTGTCCACGATGATCTTGCGGTCGGGGTTTGCCGTCAGATCGGGGATCAGTCGCCCTCA
>JACOMT010000175.1:0-8586 GCA_014623385.1 Paracoccaceae bacterium | reverse complement strand
TACCCGTCACAGAGGCCGCAGCATAACGCCGTCCGGGTCGGGGAAAGGGGGCGTCCGATCCTCATCCGATTTGTGCAACAAAGCCTCTCGCCCGCATCGTCGGCCCATGTTGCGGTATCAGAAGTGACCGACCTGGCGGCGCGCGTGTACTTGTGGCACAAACCGCAACCATTCAAGCCGGACCCACCGCGGAAAGTTACGCGGCACCGATCAAATTCGTCACGCCCGAAGAAACCATGGCTGCAGGGCGCAATGTGTGCCGACAGGATGTATCTGGTGGTGCTGGTCGAGAATCGGGTGGCGAGCTGATGTTTGTGGGCGATGACGTTCCTCTGGGTGGTGTCGGTATGGGCCCGCACGAAAGCGATGTCGAAGTTTCTGGTTGTCCGGCCAACGCGGAAATCGACCTTGCTTCGCTACGTGGAATTCAACCGCGTGAAGGATGGAAAATTAAGGAAAATTCACGATGCACGCCGTCGACGTTTATCGGCGTGAAGGTGATATCCTAGCGGAACAATGGAACGTCATCGACCATCTTTATATACTCGACCTGCTTGGCGTGATTCTTGTCGCAAGGCAGAAGGTTCTGGCAGGGCTCTGAACATTTCCCGCCATAGAGATCGGTGCTGAATCGTTGCGCGGACGTTTGCCGCAACCATTAGCATCGCCCTGAATCGACTATTAACGGTCCACTTGGCTGGTTTAGTTTGGTATAAAACTGTTCTCGTCGGAACTTTCCGATGCTTCGGGTTCGCGAACCCCTGTGCTGTGCGTTGTGAACTCCGGCGAGCGCATAACAGGCCCTTTCGCATCCAGCTAAACTTTTGATTGCCTATTTGCCGACAAAACCTTCTATACCTTCTATACCTTCTATCCAAACCTTGCGGGGCATTTCATCGTGGTGACTTTGCTGATCATGTTGCCGTCCGGGATGGCCAACAAACAGCTAAGTCGCCATTTGCCGCAAGATGCGCGTTCCCGATTGCGGGTCCGGCCCAGCTGGGTTCGCCTGACACTACCCTAGCCCGCAAAGCGGGCCGCCTGCAACCAGCCTGCGAAATTTGGTCAAATTCGGATGGCATTGCCCCGGCTTCCGGGGTAACTCGTCCAAAATGCACAGGACCCGATATGGCGAGCCCAGATTTTCAAACGCTGCGCATTGTCGCCTGTGATCTGAACGGCCAGATGCGGGGTAAGCGTCAGATCATGCGTGTCGGCAACGAACACAGGATTCCCTCGTCGCGTATGCCTTTTTCGGCGCTGAATGTGGATCTGTGGGGCACAGATATCAAAGACAGCAAACTGATTCTTGAAACCGGCGATGCCGATGGTGTGCTGAAACCCACCGGACGGGGCCCGCTGCCCATGCCGTGGCTTGCCAATCACAGCGGTTTAGTGCCCACGATGATGTATGACGACCATGGCGCGCCTTTTCAGGGGGATCCCCGCTACGCGCTGTGTCAGCTGGCAGGTGATCGCCGCCACCGAAATGGAATTCACTTTGGTGGATGACAGTGGCGACCAACTGGCCCCCCCGCTGAATCCCCTCACCGGTCGTCCCCTGTTGACCTCGGCGATGTTTTCGATCCGCCAGCTTGATGCGTTCGATGCCTTTTTCTCAGATGTTTACGCGGCTTGTGCCGATATGGATATCCCGGCCGAGTCGGCGATTTCCGAGGTTGGTTTGGGCCAGTTTGAGATCAATCTGCTGCATCAGGACGCGCAGAAGGCGGCGGATGATGCTTGGTTGTTCAAATCGATGATCCGGGGTATCGCCCGTCGGCACGGATTGGCCGCGACATTCATGGCAAAACCCTATCCGCACGATGCCGGAAATGGCATGCATGTACATTTTTCAGTGGTGGACCGCTCCGGCAAAAACGTCTTTGACAACGGCACGCCTCAGGGTAACGACTTGTTGCGCGCGGCGGTGGCCGGGTGCTTGTCGGCCATGCCGGATAGTACATTGATCTTTGCTCCCTATCTCAACTCTTTTGATCGTCTAGTATCGGGGGCACATGCCCCGACTGGGGCGCTTTGGGCCTATGAAAACCGGACGGTGGCGATTCGTATTCCCGGCGGCGCGCCTGCCGCGCGGCGCATCGAGCACCGCGTCGCGGGTGGCGACATTAACCCCTATCTGATGCTGGCCGCTGTCCTGGGCGCTGCGCTTATGGGGATCGAGGATGATTTACGACCGCCACCACCTGTCACAGGCAATGCCTATGGCATTCAAGACGTACCTCAATTGGCCAACAGCTTTGACGCCGCCATCTATCAATTTGAACACAGCGAGCTGATGGCCCGGATTTTTTCACCACAGCTAATCGAGCATCTCGTCATGACCAAACGCCAGGAATTGCGGCGATTTGCGCAAATTCCGATCGAAAAACGCTGGATGCACTGGCTGGAAAACGTCTGACCGTCTTGTGGCGGCTTCAGTGGTCCATTACATTAAATGCGGTAAAATATTGGGTGACTTATGAAAATTGGCATCCTGCAAACGGGTCACGCACCGGATGGCTTGCGTGAGACGTTCGGGGATTATGACGATCTGTTTCGCGTCTTGCTGAACGGTCATGGCTTTTCCTTTGACACCTATAATGTCGTCGACAATCGATTCCCGGACGGTCCAGGGATGGCGGACGGCTGGCTGATCACCGGGTCGCCCCATGGGGCGTACGAAGATCTTCCATGGATCCCAAAACTAGAAGATCTGATCCGCGCGAGCCGCGCTGCGGAAAGACCGCTGATCGGGGTATGTTTCGGGCATCAGATCATTGCCCAAGCTCTGGGCGGCACCGTGGAACAGTTCAAAGATGGATGGGCCGTTGGGCGTACTGAATACAATATGGGCGGGGTCACCGTGCCGCTATTTGCCTGGCATCAGGATCAGGTTGTTGTCCCGCCCCCGGATGCCCGCGTCCTGGCGCGACACCCGTTCTGTGAAAACGCGGCACTAGCCTACGGCGACATGATCTGGACGATCCAACCGCATCCGGAATTCCATTGGCGCTTTGTCGACGGTTTGATCAAGACCCGCGGCAAAGGCGTGGTACCGGATGATCAATTGATCGCTGCTGCGGCGACCCTGGATCAACCCGTCGCACAGTCCGATATTGCCCGCGAAATGGCCCGGTTTTTCCTCATGGGGCGCGGGTATGAGTGACTGGATGCGAAACTTGCCCGAACCGGCGCAAACCTATCTGGATGGCAAACGTCTGGATGAGGTGGAATGCGTGATCGCGGACCTGCCCGGTATTGCGCGCGGCAAAGCCGTGCCAGCCAGCAAGTTTGCCCGCCGGGGGTCCTTTCATCTGCCCGACAGCATCTTTTATCAGACGATCACCGGGGATTGGGGCGAGGCCGTCGGTGAGGATGGGTTCATCGAACGCGATATGATTCTGCTCCCCGATATGTCTACCGCCACGGCCGCGCCCTGGACCGGCGATTGGACCTTGCAGATCATCCATGACGCCTATGATCGCAACAACGATACGATCCCTTTTTCCCCGCGCAATGTGTTGAAACGTGTCACAGCCCTTTACGAAGAACGGGGCTGGAAAGCGATTGTTGCTCCGGAAATAGAGTTTTTCCTGGTTGCCCGCAATCTGGACCCCGCAAAGAGCATCGAACCGATGATGGGTCGATCAGGTCGCCCTGCGGCGGCGCGACAAGCCTATTCAATGACGGCGGTGGATGAATTTGGGCCCGTTATCGATGACATCTACGATTTCGCCGAATCGCAAGGGTTTGAAATCGATGGCATCACGCAAGAAGGCGGTGCCGGACAGCTAGAAATCAACCTGCGTCACGGCCACCCTGTGCGGCTGGCCGATGAAGTGTTTTATTTCAAACGCCTGATCCGCGAGGCGGCACTGCGCCACAATTGCTTTGCGACCTTTATGGCCAAACCCATCGCTGATGAGCCGGGCTCGGCGATGCATATTCACCATTCTATCCTGCAACTGGACAGTAAACAAAATATCTTTTCCGGTCCCCAGGGCGGGGAAACCGATGCATTTTATCACTTTATCGGTGGGTTGCAAACCTATTTGCCCGCTGCCATGGCCGTGCTGGCACCCTATGTGAACAGCTATCGCCGTTATGTGAAAAATCACGCCGCCCCGATCAATCTGGCGTGGGCACAGGATAACCGCACGACGGGCATTCGCATCCCCCTGTCCGCGCGCCGCAAGCCTGGCCTGCGGCTATTTGGGTTTGACCGAAGAGATCCGACCCGAACGGCAATTCCGCGGTGACGCGTATGAGACCGGCGCGAACGTACCGCAGGTCATGGGCGAGGCACTGGATCTGTTTGATGCGGCAGATGCCCTGCGCGAGGTGCTGGGGCCGGAATTTACCCGTGTTTATGGCATTGTCAAACGCGCCGAATACGAAGAGTTTTTGCAGGTGATCTCGCCTTGGGAACGGGAACACCTGCTCTTGAATGTCTGACCGGATGATGCCCGGCGGCCCCATTGGGGTTTGGGTATGCTTGACAGGAACGCAACAGGAGGGACCTTGAACCTTCTTTACGCCAATGACAAGCCCGGCATCTACCCGCAGAGCTGGTATGCCGCCACGGCAAATCCGTTTGACCCTTGCCCAACCTTGCAAGGGGTGCTGCGCGCGGATGTCTGCATCGTTGGTGCAGGCTATACCGGGTTGTCGGCGGCGCTGCATCTGGCCGAGGCGGGGTTGTCGGTGATTGTACTTGAGGCGCAGCGCGTTGGTTTTGGTGCATCCGGGCGCAATGGCGGCCAATTGGGCAGTGGTCAGCGGACGACCCAGGACACCCTGATTGATCTTTTAGGTGATGCCGAGGCGGCCAAGCTGTGGGATTTGGGGGAAGAGGCCAAGGCGCTGGTCAAAGCGCTGGTTGCGACACATAATATCGATTGTGACCTAAAACCCGGGGTGGCCTGGACCGGGTCCTCATTGGGTGAATTTCAGCATTTGAGGGACTATGCCGGGCTGTTGCAGGTTCGCTATGGCTATGACCAGATTGAAGTTCTGCCGCCAGAGGCCTGTCATGCCCTTTGCCCTTCGCCCGACTACAAGGGTGGTGTTCTGGACCATGGGGCCGCGCATCTGCACCCACTGAATTTTGCCCTGGGCCTTGCCCGGGTGGCACAGGGCGCAGGTACATACATTTTTGAGGGCAGCGAGGTCCACCGCATTGACCCGGGGCAGCCCGCCAAGGTCGTCACGGACAACGGGCAGGTCACCGCCGATCACGTGATCCTGGCCTGTAATGGCTATCTGGGCCAATTGAACCCGCGCGTGGCGCAGCGGGTGATGCCAATCAACAATTTCATCGTGGCAACAGAGCCGTTGGGCGATGCGGTAGAGCAGGTTCTGACCCGGGATATTGCGGTGGCCGACAGCAAATTTGTGATTAATTACTTTCGCCTGAGCCCGGACAAGAGGCTGCTTTTTGGCGGGGGTGAAAGCTATGGCTATCGGTTTCCTGCCGATATCGTGGCTACTGTACGTAAACCAATGACCCGAATATTTCCGCATCTGCGCGATGTGCGGATCGATTATGCTTGGGGTGGCACGCTGGCCATCACCATGCGCCGCTTGCCCTATCTGGTGCGGCTGGCACCAAATATGCTCAGCGCTTCGGGCTATTCCGGCCATGGGGTGGGCACGGCGACCCATGCCGGATACCTGATGGCCCAGGTCGTTCGGGGCGAGGCCGAAGGGTTTGACACCATGTCCCGCATTCCAACGCCCGGCTTTCCCGGCGGTGCGCGACTGCGCAGCCCGCTGTTGGTGCTGGCCATGACATGGTTCAGACTGCGGGACAGGCTTGGAATATGACACGACAAAATCGTGAATTTTGGCCGCTTGGGACAAAACCTGTTGATTTGTCTGCGCGTCGTATTGACCCGTTCAAAGGATAAATTTCAGGAAACCGAAATATGACTCGGGTCCCCGACGTTCATCAGGCCGAATCTATCCCTGCAGCTGCCCGGGTGGCGATTGACGAGCTGTTGCAATCTGGCGATCTATTTCGTTACAATGCACCGGAAAACGCGCCCGCCGCCCTGCTGGAGGCAGAGTTTGCCCGGATTATCGGGTCGAAATACGCGCTGGCGGTGTCGTCCTGTTCTGCCGCGCTGTTTTTGTCGCTAAAGGCCTTGGGCCTGCCACGCGATGCCAGGGTTCTGATCCCCGGCTTCACATTTGCTGCCGTGCCATCGGCGGTGCTTCACGCGGATTGCAGGCCGATTCTGTGTGAGGTAAGTAACAATTACCGCGTGAACCTGGTGGATTTTGAGGCCAAGCTTGACGATATCGCGGCTGTGATCATCAGCCATATGCGCGGCCATACCAGCGATATGGACGCGATCGTGGCCCTGTGTGACGCACGCGGAATTCCGGTGGTCGAGGATGCGGCCCATTCGCTGGGCACCACCTGGAACGGCCAGAATATTGGCACCATCGGCAAGTGCGGCTGTTTTTCGTTCCAATCCTACAAGATGATCAAAATGCAGGCGAAGGCGGCATTTTGATCACGGAAAACGCCGATTTGACGGCACGCGCGATCATCATGTCTGGCGCTTATGAACATAACTGGAAAAGCATGCGGTTCTGCAGGATGCTTTTGCAACGTGGCAGAACCGGTTACCACTTTATAACCTGCGGATGAGCAATCTTAGCGCTGCCGTCATCCGCCCGCAATTGCCCGAACTGCTGCGCCGTGCCGCAAATGGTCGGGCAAACCACGACTATGTGGCGGCTCAGCTGAACCAATCGCCGTTTATCACCGTACCGGCAAGGCTGGACCCAGAACTGCGCGCCCCGGATTCGATACAGTTCAACCTTGTGGGCCTGACGGATGAGGAAACCCATGCCTTTGCCGATGCCGCCAGGGCGGGCGGTGTGGGGGTGCAGGTTTTGGGGCTGAGCGTGGACAGCGCCCGCGCTTTCTGGAACTGGCAGTTCATTGATGAACTGCCCGAACTGCCGCAAACCCGCGCGATGTTGTGCCGCGCCTGTGACGTACGCCTGCCGGTACAGTTGAAACAGGACGAGCTGGATGTGATTGCCGGGATACTGCTGGGCGCGATGGCCGAGGTAATGGAACTGGCCAAACCTCCTAGATTTCGCTGAAATCTCCCCGGGCCGTTCGATACCGGATGAAATTGGACGGCCCCAGCCACACCCTCCAGGCCCCCGGCCCATCCTACCCTTAACGCAGTGCGGCAGGTTCCGGGTTTCAATGATGGACCTGCGCTCGGCGCGTACCGCCGTTTGGGGAGCGCGCGTGCTGATGTGCCATGGTCTCGGCAGCCGCGCGCGCCTGCCTGTGCGGGACACCCTGTTCACAGAGCCGGATTTGCGCATATTCGTTGGGCCGGACCTTACATCCGGTTAGCATACCGTCACCCCATCCTTCAACGTTCGACCATCACCCGAATATCCGCCCACAACGCCAATTCCCTCGACCACAGTGATTACGTATCTGTTGCGCGCCAGCCGGGCAGGCCCAATCGCCCACGCGGCTGGGGCGAATCCGATGGGAAAATTGAACGGCTCGACAATTTCAGATTGAAACCGCTGCGGGTCCCCCCCAAGGATACAGCGTATTTCAGGGCAAAAGGCACCGCCTTTGCCCCCCGCAAAACGGCAACCAACGCATCACTTGCGTCAAACGCCACAAACGCCGCGCACAGCATCCCGCCATTGCAGGCCTCGGGCCGATCTTAGGGCACCGTCCAAACAGGGCCGTTCTTGTTAATGGAAACACCCATGACACTTCTCTTTGGGCTTGGGTGTGCTTGGCTCTGAACATCAGGGCAAGTATCCCAAACGTTCCAGCACGCCGAACCTTTTGTAACCTTACACCCTTACCTTACCATTAAGGCGTTGGCCCGGTTTCCCCTATGACAGATTTATCCAAAGGCACAGCTTGGATGCTGGGGTAAATCCTGCCCATGGTCGAGGCGAAAATTTCAATCACGCACGATTATCGTCAAACCGGAAATCCTGGACAAGGGGATCGTCGAATCCGCTTGTTGCATCCCCACAGGGCAGAGCGGAACCGACGGTGAAGAATGACCATCTGGGGGCGATTTCACATCCGGCCTGCTCCAGGCAAAGGATCATAGATTTGAAACCACGCTTTGTTGAATCGTCAGAGCAATGTGACCCAGGTTCCCGGATGCAATGCGTTTGCCGTCTTTGCTGAGCGGTTGGTGACATCAGGTCACGACGTGTTCCTGGTAAAAAGTGACGCATATGGCCACTGAACCCCGCCCATTACCTCCGAATGCCCTTTGGCCGGTCACCCTCAGGCGGCACGGCCCCTCTGTCTAGGTGGAAGACGGTCACCTATCCAATGTTACCACGCTTGCACAGGCCTTGCGCAAAATCTATCTCGACTGTATAATACGCCTGTGCTGGCACAAAAGATCCATTAAACCCATTATGCCACGCAAGTTTCAGGCCATTAATCCGGCATTAGGGTCCAAGACAAAACCGATGATTTCAACACTGCGGTACTGGCCATGGCCGACCATGCCCGGCATAGCGGTCAGCCCAGCTTGGACAGCTTATCCTGCAAATCGGCAA
>JACOMT010000174.1 GCA_014623385.1 Paracoccaceae bacterium | reverse complement strand
TAACCGTCATACAGGTTCCGACCGGTTTGCATCTGGGTTTGCACCGCCTGCACTACCTCGCCTTCACCCAGGATCTGGTGATTGACCTTGATACCGGTGATTTCCTCAAACGCTTTGGTCAGAACTTCGGATTCGTACCCGTGGGTCGGGATGCCTTCCGACAGGACGTTGATTTCCATCCCCGCATAAGGGGCCGCGGCGTCGATGAACCATTTCATCTCTTGCATCTGTGCGGCTTTGTCAAGCGTGGATGGCTGGAATTCCTCGTCAATCCAGCGCTGCGCCGCCGCGGCATCGGCCCGGGCCGACCCGGCCCCCGCAATGACGGCACCCGCCGCCACAGCAGAAAGTAGATACTTTCGCATATTATTTTATTCTCCCTGTTGGCGTTCGGACCCGAAAGGCGCGAACACGCACAACATCGCCCCGAACGGGCGCGCGTGTCAAACTGATTTTTCAGTAAAATGACAAACCGGGACCAGGTCGCACCGGGCATACAAGCGCGTAGCACTGTAGCACGACTAGATCTTTTGTCCCGGATGAACCCGGCATTCCCCAATTTGCCCGTCACCGGATGCCATTACCGGGTCACGGGCCCCACGGCCCCCGTGTCAGCCAATGCCAGCCAATGCCAGCCAAATAGTCAGCCAATGCGGTCGGGGGTTTCCCGGGCCTGCCGCTGCGCCCGCATGAAACAGTGCCGCGTCACCCGGGCACGCGCCTCCGGGTCGGTCATGATGATGTTGTGCATCTCGCTGTCTTGATGGAACGCATGGGCAACGCCTTTCAGGAATGCCGCGTTGAACGCGTTCTCGACCACGTCTGCGGGGTTGTTCCGCATCATCGCGGTCATGTCTTTGTCCATGATATCGCGGGTGACGCGTTCAAACCGCAAAAAGTCCTCGCGCGAGAACCGGGTGCCGTGCCGTTCATTGAACGAGTCGATGATTTCTGATAGCGATTTCTCTTCTTCCTCGGTATAGGGATTCGCGCCGAATTCGGTAATCGGATCCAGTGCCGTGCCATCACCTGCGGCAAGTGCGGCGCTGCCTTCCTCGCCCTTTTGCAACTTGAACGCGGACAGGTTCAGCATGTCATCTGTAACACTGATATCGGCGGGAACATCCCGCGACGGCAGCAGACGCGACAACCACGATGTGTAGGCATAGAGTTTTTCCAGCCACGTGTCATTGAGCTTTACGACCTGCGCGACAAAGGCATAGAACCGCTGGAAACTCTTCAGCAGCTGCCGGAACTCTTCGCGCTGCGCCTCGTTTTCGTCCATGTCAAAAAGACGCACGGCGTGGCGGATAATGCCTTCCAGGACAACACGGTCCCGGTGGCTCAGCGCACCCTTGAAGAACGTCTCGGCAAAGCGTTCGACATCGTCTTTGTTGATATAGACCGAGTGCGCGATGCGTTGCTCAAGATCGTAAATCTGGTTGGGATCGGTGCGTTCTTCCAGGGTGGTTGCCTCGAAAAAGGGGGCGAACGCCTGTTTCACATCCTGCATCGTGTTCTGGAAATCAAGCACAAAGGTGCGGTCCTTGCCTGCCCGGGTTCGATTCAACCGGGAAAGGGTCTGCACCGCCTGCAGGTTCGCCAGTTTCTTGTCCACATACATTGCGACGAGTTTCGGCTGGTCAAACCCGGTCTGGTATTTCTCGGCAACGATGAGGATCCGGTATTCGTCGGTGTCGAACTGCTGCGGCAATTCGGTCTCGGCGAACCCGTTCGCGGTTCTTTCGTGCCATGTGGCACCGTCGATTTCCAGCTGACCCGAAAACGCCACCAGCGCCTTCAGATCGGTATATCCTTTATTCCCGACGTATTTGTTCAGGCATTGCCAATAGCGCAGGGCGTGTTCGCGGCTTTGGGTCACGATCATCGCCTTTGCCTGGCCGTCCAGCTCCTGCATGACGTGGCGGCGAAAATGTTCGACGATCACCGCGACTTTCTGATCGATGGCGGCCGGGTGCAGCGTGGCATAGCGGGCAACCCGCGCCTGTGCCTTGCCGCCTAGAAACGCCGGATCGTCCTCGATGGTCTTTTCCAGCTGGTAATAGGCGGAATAGGTCATGTAGTGCTGCAGCACGTCCAGAATGAACCCTTCCTCGATGGCCTGGCGCATCGAATACAGGTGGAACGGGCGCGGTTTGCCGTCTGAACCGGTGTGACCAAACCGTTCCAGCGTCACGTTGCGCGGCGTCGCCGTGAAGGCAAGGAACGAGATGTTCTTTTGTGGTCCGCGCGCCTTCTGAAACGCCAGAACCGCATCTTCAACGTCTTCGGAGCCCGTCGCATCGCGCGTCAGCGCGTCGGTCATCGACTGTGCCGCTTTGCCGGACTGGGACGAATGCGCCTCATCGACAATGACGGCAAAGTTTTTGCCGGATTGATCCGAAATTGTCGCCAGATGCTCGGTGCCGAACTTCTGGATCGTCGTGATGATAATCCGCGCACCGTTCAGGATTGCGGCCTTCAAATCGCGGGATGTGCCATCGATCTTCTTCACCACACCCTTGGTCCGGGCGAACCCGCCGATGGTATCTTTCAACTGCTTGTCCAGCACCAGGCGATCAGTGACGATGATTGCCGTGTCAAAGCGCGGCTTGTCGTGCGCGTCATGCAGATGGATGATCTGATGCGCGGTCCAGGCAATGGTGTTCGACTTGCCCGACCCTGCGCTGTGCTGGATCAAATAGTTCTGCCCCGCACCGTGGCACCGTGCATCCGCCAGCACCTTGCGCACCGCGTCCAATTGCTGGAATCGCGGAAAGATCAGCACTTCCTTGCCACCCGATTTCCCACCTGATGTACTGCCCGATTTCCCGCCCGTGCGTTCAAGATGAATGAGCTGCCCGATCAGCGCCAGCAGCACCTCGCGCGAAAACACCGCCTGTTCACCCGGCAGATTTTTATAAAGATACGCGACCCGGTTCTCGCCCGGCACATCGGGGTTTCCGGCACCGCCCGCGCGCCCGCGATTAAACGGCAGGAACCGCGTTCGCCCGTTCATCAGGCGGGTGGTCATCGACACGTTATCCTGATCCACCGCAAAATGCACGATGGCCCCGCGTTTGAATGTCAGCAGCGGTTCGCCGGCAGGCGAGCGGTCTTGTCGATACTGGTTTTCGGCATGTTTGACGTTCTGCCCGGTCAGCCGGTTTTTCACTTCCAGCGTCGCGACCGGGATGCCGTTGACAAAGGTCACCAGGTCGATGGCATTCCTGTTCTTCGCCGAATAGGTCACCTGCCGCATCACCGACAGGATATTCGCCCGGTACAGGCGCGCCAGCTCGGGGTTCAGGTTTGAGGCAGGTTTGAAAAAGCACAGCCTGAACCGGATATTCGGCACCAATTTGATGCCATCGCGCAGCACGACATGGGTCGGGTTCTGCCCCAACGCCTGGTCCAGACGCTTCAGCACCTCCGCCTCTGCCTGATTGCTATAGTAATCGTTCAGCGCCTGCCAGGCGTCAGGTTGCGTCGTTTTGAGAAAGCGAAACAGCAACCCGCTATCCAGGGCATGGGCAACGTCATAATGGGACGCGCAGTCGCGTTCCTCATATCCCTGACCGGCGGCCAGGCAGGCAACGATATGCGCCTCGAACACCTGCTCTTGATGAATGTTGGCGGTGGTGTAGGTGTCAGCGCTGGTGTCGGTCATCTAGCGCGCCATCGACTTTGTGAAACTGCCAAGCAGACCACCAACGAAGTCCCCGATACCGGCGTAGTTTCTTTGTCCGTCTGCAACCTCTTTCACTGCCTGGCCGACACGCATCTTGTCTTTACCCACCGTGAATGATTGGTCGAGCAGCGCAAAACCCCGTGATGTGATCATCGGACTGAGCATGCGCAAATTGCCGCCTAACGGCTGAGACTTGCTTGACCTGACGATGCCTTCTTCAATCAACCACAGGCAGCAACCGTTGTAGATAGGTTTGTAGTCGTTCGGCAGATCGAGGTCTTTGAACTTCAACTGGGTTCCCTGTTGCAGCCCCAAGCTCATAAGGTGATCAAGGATTTTGGAAATTACCCGTTCGGATTTCTGAAGGTTGGTTTCTGTCATGTGCTTATGTCCTTTTGACTGGCTGCAGAGGCGCGGGGGCACCGGACCCGGCGTGGGTCGTGACGTTGATCACGGTCATTTAGGAATATCCTGTCCGATTTTCAAGCAGGCACGCCGGACCTGGCATGGGTCGTGACGTCAATCTGCCCCGTAACCGCACTTGCCAGAGGACGACAAAGAACATATAAACTATGCAAATAAAGAGTTTACAAGCGATAGGCTTTTGCCTATGTTGGCGACATTCTCAGGCAAGGGTCATGTCAAGCATCATGCAAGGGTCATGTGATGCCCCGATTTGGAGAGAGCAGATATCCGGCGCGGCTGGTCCTGCCTGTGTCTGTGGAGTTCCGCGACCGCGTGAAT
>JACOMT010000173.1:17285-21548 GCA_014623385.1 Paracoccaceae bacterium | reverse complement strand
ATGCGAACCGAGTCGCGGTGTTGCCCGAGGCGCGGCTTCGGACCCAGACGACCAGGCCAAAGATCAGCAAAAGATAACCCGAAACGCGGTGAATGAATTGCACAAGACCCGGGTTTTCAAAGAAATTCCGCCAGATCGGTTGCAGATCCAGCGCATGGGAGGGGAAAAACTGTCCTGACATTAGCGGCCAATCTGTATAAGAGCGCCCGGCGTCGAGCCCGGCGACCAAAGCACCCAACAAGATTTGTAAAAAGGCAAAATGCAACAGCCCCGTGGCCAGACCGTATAAGGTTTGTTCCTTTATGCGCCGGGCATGGATCAGATCGCGTTCGGTGTGCCCAAGCAGGAACACGTACCAAGCGATAAAACCCAGAATGACAAAGGCCAGCCCCAGATGCATGGCCAGTCGGTACGATGCCACATCCAACATGCCCTGGCCCCGGGTCACACCGGACGACACCATCCACCACCCGATCACCCCCTGCAAACCGCCCAGGACCCCCAATATGAACAGGCGTCCGGTCCAGCCGATGGGGATATTCCGGGTCAACAGAACGCCAAAAAATCCCACAGCCCAAACAAGGCCGATCACCCGGCCCAATTGGCGGTGGCCCCATTCCCACCAATAGATCACTTTGAAATCATCCAATGTCATCCGGTTATTTTGCAGCTGGAATTCGTCAATCGCCTGATATTTCCTGAACTCCCTGGTCCAGTCCTCGGGCGACATGGGCGGTATTGCACCGGTGATCGGGTGCCATTCGGTGATTGACAGACCGCTATCGGTCAAGCGCGTCAGCCCGCCGACCAAAATCATCAGGACCACTAGCCCAAAGAGCAGGATCAGCCAGATCTGGATAGCACGCCGCGCGGTTTTGCGCCCCTGGTCTATGATGCCGGGTTGCCCCGGCGTCTGCGTGGCGGCGGGGGCGGAACGCTCTTCAAAAATCCTGCGTTTGTTATTCATTTTTTGTTCCTACGCATAATGCGGCGAATCCTCGGAGCCGCGGTGCCGGTTTTGTCCAGATTGTTCAAGGTCCGTTGACATTCATCACCGCAGCGATGCACCTGGCGGCCAGGTACCAAATTTGCGACGAAACTGGTGGCAGTCTTGTCGTATCGCGTGGCTATATACCTTTGAATCCCTTGATTCTTGCGAGGTAGGGTTCGCTCAGATGACGCCACTTGTACATGTCAGTCAATAGCCTGATTTTGAGCCCCCTTTTGCGCCGGATGCCTTTTGGGGGCCTGAACAATTGTTCCATCGGCAACAGCGTATTCCACGAGCGTATTCAGGGTCCGGCTTGCCGCTTACAGTATTGAAAAGATGCTCGAGAACCCTGTTTCCGCCCATCGGCGAAGTTGCACCCGAATCACCATCATTACCGAGCACTAGAGACGCAATTTTCCCCAAAGCTCATCTGAAATCACCAACCGACCTTTATTTATTCAAACTCCATTGCGGAAGCTTGAATCACGGATTTGGGAAAATTAAATTCGGTGAATGTCAACAGACCCTAACCGCTGCGCGGCTTTCCGCGGACCATCTGACGCATAATCCCGTGCAGCATCTGAACATCGGACCGGGTCAGGTGCATCCGGCTCCATAAATTGCGCAGGTTTATTTTCATGCCCTGGGCTTTTTCCGATGGAACGAAGAACCCGGCTTCTTGCAATCGGTTTTCATAATGTTGGGCGAGGTGTTCAACCTCTTGCCCGGTGGCCCAATCGGATTTGCCCATTTTGATTCTGTGCTGTGCGACGGTATCTGTTTGCCGGTGCCATTCATAGCCCGTCAACAGGACGCATTGTGCGAGGTTGAGCGAAGCAAAATCCGGGTTCACCGGCACGGATATGACGGCATTGGCACGGGCGATGTCGTGGTTTTCCAACCCCGTACGTTCCGGACCAAACAGAACCGCAACCCGTTCGCCCGCCGCGATTTTGTCCGACGCCATGGCCATGGCTCGTTCCGGGCTGAACACCGGTTTGGTCAGGCCCCTTTGCCGTGCTGTTGTGGCGAAGACACAGGAACAGTCACCGACCGCCGCGGCGGTATCGGCGTGCAAGGTGGCCTCGTCCAGCAACCACCCTGCCCCGCTGGCCATGGTCACCGCCTTTGGGTTGGGCCAGCCATCGCGGGGTGCCACGAGCCGCATCCGGTCCAGACCAAAATTCCACATTCCGCGTGCGGCGGCACCAATGTTTTCTCCCATCTGGGGCCGCACCAGAACAATGGTGGGTTGTGGGCGGGTTGTGGGCATTGCTGGGTCCTGGAGTAGAGGTACGACATGTGCCATTTGCCCTGATGGCAGGTTGGGGTCATTGATGCCTATGGCTACAAGTGGCCAGTTTTACTGTGGCCTTTGGGAGTGGTCAATCCTATTGGGGCCGCATGGCCGGAGGGCATGTTGGTTCTCTGGGGTGTCTGTGTTTGCAGCGAGGATAAGGATCAGATCAGTCGGGTTTTGCCCAGTCGTAAAAGATTTTGTGATTTTTCAGTGCAGGATTCAACAGAGCCAAATCAAGAGTATTTTGGTTTTTGTTGTTTTTCTATGGGGGTTGGCCCCTACATCCAGCAACATATTGATAACGTCGGACGTGTTGTAGCGTGCAGCCGGGTGCAAGTGGGGTGTTTCCCTGATTATCACGCGGATTAGCACGTGCTTCCGGCATGGGATTTATGGGGTACTATCCTTTGTGGATTACCCCGCCTTGTGCCGGGATGGGGCTATTTGGAACGGGCATGGTTCAGCATCTGATACAAGCCCTGGTTTTTCACCAGATCGCTATCTTCGATATAATCCACGGGCAGCTTGAAATTGTCATCAAGTGCCTTGGAGTCGGCCCCGGCATTAAGTAATATTGCTATTGCCTCTGGCAAACCCACGGCTGCAAGATGCAGGTGGGTTCTTCCATTTCGGCCTTTTGCATTCACATCAGATACTACCTTAATTAATTTAGTTACTATTTATATATTCTTACAAATGTATGTTAAATTATGCTTTGGGTTAGAACTGTATCTAAAAAATTGAGATCAATGGAATTCAGCTCTAATACTAGGGAGGGCCTTTATTATCAATGATAGTAGATGCCAGCATTGCTATTTACAATACACCTGCACAATGTTCTTTTTTTACATCTGGGTCTATCCAAGCAAGGATACAGTGTTCAGTTGCTGCTAGCGTAACAGAATCAAAAAATCCCTCACTTTACCAACTAAAATAATTTCAAGTCTACGATAGCAGAGCTGCAAAAATAGCACTTAACAGCATAGAGCTTTTCAGTACGGTTAAACATAATTTTCTATGAGATTTTGATAGATATTCGGTGCTTCCTTTTATTGGTGTTTCTCGTTAGTTTTTGTTTGGATGGTGATTATGAATTAAAAATATCAGACGTCAAGAGATTTTCAAAAAATAAACATCCATAAAAAACAGGTTGGGTAATTCTCATTTGTTGCAACTGGGAATCCATCTTATGTGACGCTGTTTAATTCCCAAAACATGGGGGGGTAGTTTCTAATTTCTTCGTTGTTCCTGGTTAGATTGGCGAGGGGGCACAGGTCGCGCGGCAGGTTTTCACATCAGCCACTGTGGTGGCTTCAAATAATGTTTTACTGTTCCATTTTGCGCTTTTGGATTGGGAAATGGCCGGACAATACCAAGGCTGTACTGAGCAGTACAGCCGTTTTTATACAGCTGGGGGTTTTCGAGGAACGGCGGGATTTGTCATTTCCTGCTTTGGTCTGCGTGGAAATGTTATGATGTGGGGGGCCGTATGTAAATGGGTTGGCGCAAAAGAGCGGTGTGCCATTGATTGCACAAGCCCAACGATGCCAGAAGGCAGGTTGTTCGGTGTATTGGCGGGGTCTATGGCTTAATTCCCTTTGTTGTTGAAGGCGGCCATCATCGATGCAGCTTGCAAATTTTGTCTGGGGTGCCCTTGTGGCCCCGGGTTCAGGGAGGGGGCAAGCCGTGAGAGTGCGGTTTTGCCATTTCGACAGCATGGCGGTACAGAGGCCGGAACGGGATCAGAACCGGAACGGGAACATGACAGCGCAGCCTCAGATCTGTATAATCAGCCCGTTCATAATTGACACAGAGGTGTTTCCCGACGCGCTGGTTCGTGTGCTGGACGGGGCAGAGATTGCCTGTGTCCGTTTGGCCCTTGCCAGCCAGAACAAGGATGACTGGTCACGCGCCGCCGATACGCTGCGCGATCTGTGCCATGTGCGGGACATTGCGATTGTGGTGCAGGATC
>JACOMT010000173.1:12822-17269 GCA_014623385.1 Paracoccaceae bacterium | reverse complement strand
TGGGCTGGACGGGGTGCATTTCGGGGACGCAAGCAAGCCGGTGGGCAGGGCCAGAAAAGTGCTGGGCAAGGACGGCATTGTCGGCATCTTTTGCGGCAATTCTCGCCATGACGGCATAACTGCGGGCGAGGCTGGCGTGGATTACGTCAGCTTTGGGCCGGTGAGCGAACGGGTGTTGACCGATGCCGGGATTGCCGGACCAGAACTTTTCCAATGGTGGAGGGAAATGATCGAACTGCCCGTTGTGGCCGAGGGCGGTTTGACGCCGACGCGGGTCGCCGAATTGGCATCGGTCACTGACTTTTTTGGCATTGGTGCCGAAATCTGGTCAAGCGATGATCCTTTGACCACGCTGCGGGAACTCTGCCAGGCCATGAGCTGAGGCCTGACCAATCGGCCCCTTTGTCACAAGAGGCCGGGATAGCCCTGTGCGACCAATACCTGGGGCTCGATCCAAACCAATAGCCAACCATAGCAAAAGCGATTGCGAATCACAGTCAACTGGCCTAACTCTGCCCCTCAAACTGAAATTACTTCGATGGTATGCCAAATTTTTCCAGGGACGACGCAAAGCCGATCCCATACAACAGGCCAGAGACGGTCACGGGGTGCCATCGGGTCAGGCCACTGGCAAAAATGTTTTTACCCGCTATAAGTGGAATTCCCGGGGCATGTCGTTTTTGGTGCTGTGTTCGGGGTGGATGGAACGGCCTTGTGTTACCACGCGACGGGCGTTATGTTGATGTAGCAGGGTGTTCTCGTCCAAGGGGCGGTCCGGTGGTGTTCCGGCCCACACAAGCGGGGAGACAAGGGGGCATTGCCTGGTGCCTGTCATGGAAAACGAGGCGGCGAACATTGTGGCCCGGGTTCGCTGGTTCGTTGTGTGATCGGGCAGATCCTGGCATCGGCCCCTTCCTGTGACCGGGGACCATGTTCGGCACGGATTCCGAACGGCGGTGCCACGCCGGGTCTGTTTGGGCATTGGGCTTGTTTTCGTGATGAGGTGTACGCCCCGGTCCCCGTTTTCCCCCGGAACGGTACTTCCTCACCCGGAGGGGGTTTCGATCTGCTCAAAAGCCAATCCGGTGCCGGCTCGCGTCGGCCCTGGCGGGCCCTCCCAACACTTATCAGACAGAGGCCCATCGCAACGGTGTCCGGACAAGGTGCCCCACAGGAACCTTCAAAGCCGCCCCGTAGGTTGTTCGCCTCTGCACACCTTCCAAACGGTCGTTTCCCTCCCCCGCTCCATCGAAGAGCCAGTTGTTGCGGGCATTTTCGGTCAGGGTGTCATCATATTCGGAATATTTCGGAGCCGGTCAGGTTCTCGATGTTGTCCAAGGTACGCCCGCCGCGTGGCCGCCCGAAGCAACATCAGCATACTTCCTGGCAGCCAGGTTCACCGTTACGTCGGCGTCGGAGGCTTTTCAGGATGCGGTGTCGCCGCCCATACCGCCATAGAGA
The DNA here is from genome assembly GCA_014623385.1 of Paracoccaceae bacterium. GTDB lineage: Bacteria > Pseudomonadota > Alphaproteobacteria > Rhodobacterales > Rhodobacteraceae > JACOMT01. Next base: position 15,808 of record JACOMT010000173.1, on the reverse strand, counting down.
CGTTTGTGATCGTCCAGACCACCCCACAGCTCGTCATCGTTGCCCCGCTATGGCGCGTGTCGACAATTATCGGTACCTGTTATAAGCCTACCTCCGCAGAAAAGTTGCGCGTACACGTCGGTCCCGGAACCGCCATCATGCTCTTCAGACGTCCGCATGACTACGAACCTGCCATCGGCGGTTGCTGTAACCGTCGGCCGTTGTCAAGTGCCACGCCCGTGTACGTGTTTATCTGGAATTCATCGCCCACCGCCGTGCCCGTCGCATCATAGCACTGGATAGCACTGGGCATATATGCCCAAGCCGGACTCGTCCTGACCATCGGATTCCCAAAGTGACCACGAATCCCCCATCGAACAGTGCCGTCACAGAGGGGGTGGTATGTTTGTCATTCTGGCGGGTGTTCACCCGAAGCTCCTCATTCGTACGGGGCGGAGGTGGATTTAGATACGGATTCGAGGGCGAATTCGTCGAGCCGCCTGGCTTAAACACCGTCTTCATCTTTCGTGTTGCCAGATTCCCCCGTCCTGGTCCGATGATGTCCAAGCCACAACAAGACCGCCATCGAACGTGGCCACCGTTGCCGCGAGGGCAAGTTCTCTCTGAATCATCCTCTGGATGCGTATTGATCTGGAACTCCACGCCCATGACCTTTTCATCTGCGTCATAGGGCTGGCCATAGACGCCGTAACCTTTAATAGAGCTCCGCATAATTTAGAAGGTTGCGGACAAACCGTCAACCTGGTGTGCTACTGGGAGGCGTTCAGGGGTAGTTTGATGCACCTGTTTTTACGCGGTTCGGATCGGCGCAGACGACGTTCTGAGCAAGATTGACACACTCATGGACTGGCGGTGGTGTTCGCCGACACGCAACCGCGGGTTGGGGCACTCCGAGATCGGGCCTCAGGGTCATGATCCGCAGGTCCCCTTCAAGTGTCCGCCGATCAGACAGTAGCACCCCGAAGCTGGAGTATGCGTTGAACGTGTGGTTGGATTTCATGCTGTTTTGCGCGGCCACGACCTCATTTGCGCCTGTGCCCGATGAGACGACCCATTGACGTTCGATTGCCGTTTTCGCAATGTGCTGGTGAAGGGCAGTGTCCACGATGATCTTCTGGCCGGGGTTTGTCGTCCAGGTCGGGGATCACGGGCCGCAGCTGAAAAAGGCCGCAGCGGCGATCATCGGTGCCACACTGGTGGAAAGTGCTGCCCCCGCCCCGGCAGCCATATTGACGCACCGCAAAACCGGGCCGAAGAGGAGGTCCCCGATGATCCGCCCGACAATCCGGACATGCATTCCGGACATGCATTTCAGTGCCGACGCGCAAGCGCGATGGGCCAAGAAAGGCTCGAAGCCTATGCCGAACTACAAAATGACATCCAATGGCTTTGCGCACCCGGACGAGGCCCGAACGAGGAAAGCTTCATCGACAAGGTCCACATGGGGCACCTGCGAACCGGGACGCCCTGCGCGGTCGCCATCGTGACAGGATCATGCGAACGGCTTACCCGAGATCGACCCCTGCGTGCCCGGGAAAAACGCGAGGGCAGGCTGATCTCCAAACGCCGCTTGAGGGATTGAGCACTGCTTTGGCACGATGAAGCACCGCCCGATAGTTCGGGCTGGCCAGAACAAAACGCCCAACTGGCGATGGCGGCAATCGGGCGGACCTGAGGAGCCCCGCAAACAAGATCATCCTCAACCGGCAAGCACCGGCAATCGCGTAAACCCAGACCACCAAAACCGCTTTGCCCGATGTAAGGCCAGGTAAGGCCATCGGACCGGACAGAATGGCCAAATCGAAGTTTCTACTGAACATCACGCGCTCACGCAGAGATCTTTCACCAGTTATCCGCGCTGGTTCCGTCTCATCGGCATGCAGAGGAACCCGACGCCGAGGCACCGCCTAGCCAGCACCTTGGGTGGAATGAACATCAATGCAGTATGCAAATAGAGTGCTGTTAAAAATCCGGATGGATATATTCAAAAATCGCAGGCATTGATAGTGATGTTCTCGACCTGGTCCGAGAGGGTACTGTGGAATGGACCTTTGAGAGCCGTGAGAAGGGTGGGGCTCTAACGTCACGAATATCAAGGGCGTTGAGGTTTTCCACGGGGTGTGTAAATGGCTCAAGGCGACCATTTTACCATTAGATAGTCGCAGGGACCTCTATGCCCATCTTCCTCGCGCGCTCAGCCAGATCTGCATAGCGCTTGCCATTGCCGGTTGGAAAGTGGCGTGTCCATGCTGCCAGGAAGTCCTTCTCCAGATCCTTTCGCTTGACCTTCCTTAGAATGACGGCGATCCTGTATGCGTAGTATGGGGCAGGAGTAATCCCACTCTTCAGCCAGAAATCAACGCTCTCCTGTACGATGGATACCTGCTGACCAAGGTCATTATCTGCCTTCTTCATGAAGACTTTGAATTCATTCTCAGGCAGCCGCAAGTGAGATAGGGGTTCTGAGTTGCGAAATGCACCTGAGCCCCTGGTGTTCATTCCCTGAAAGAGTTCCTCCTGTCGTTTCTTTGTGAGAGCTGATATCTCTTTGCCGGAAAGAGGCTTAGTGGCATTCATATGATTGATCAGTTTTGCCAGTGCTTCTGTATCGAAGGTGGGGCTCGTATCGTCGCCAGGTGGCTTTGGCTCTTTCTTCTCCCAAGCTTTCTCTATGCGGAGATTTGCTGGAGGGGTCAGGCCTGCAACAGACACGATGAGCATTGAGTGCCCAACCTTTGCCTGCTTGAGTTCTGCGGCTTTCGGCATGTCGCCAGGCCAGGGCACAACCTGTTCCGCAACGCCCCTTGGTACGAAGCTGATGAAATACCCTGAAATACTCCTTTTGACCAACAGCCCCAATGACCTTGATCGCGTTCTTGTCGTGGGGATTACTGGGGCGATTACTGGGGTCCGGCACCAATTTCACGCCAAACTGCTGACCACTGTTTGAAGCACGCTCTGCATTCGAAAGGAACTCAAGGACTTC
>JACOMT010000173.1:6192-12682 GCA_014623385.1 Paracoccaceae bacterium | reverse complement strand
AGATGTCATTTGTGAGGGTTTGGAGGTCTCGGACTTGCCTGAAAGAAAACGAACATCTCTAGTGGGTAACTCAGGCTCTTTATCTGGTGACTTTTTACGGCCAAAAATCAGGAAAAGAGCCAGCAGGCCGACGGCCATCAGGATAATGAGCTCATCCAAAACGATCTCCATGAACGCAAAATTCTGAACCTATTCTGAACCTATTAAGTGAACCGCCCCGGGTTTGCCGGAGAGTTTTTTGTTCAAACGCCGCGCATAGGTGCCGATCATGCCGCTGGACCGCCCGACCTGCCAGCCCATCACAAAGGTCAAAAAGATGCCCTCGCGGATACCCCCTGTCAAAAAAGCAGCACACATGCGCGTTCCGCAACCTGATACAAGGCAGAACGCCAAGAGCGATGCCAGGAATTCCGCCCGAGATCAACAGCTTGTCATCCAACCAGCGCCACCGTTGCCAATCAACAAGGACGCAAGGTGACAACATCAATCAGCACCACAGCGCCAGAATCGATGATTCAGGCAAAGGCCATCAACACCAAAACGCCCGGAGAACAGTCAAACAGATCAAATCACTTCAAAATCTGACCCGAAGCGATACGCCTGCCCCTAGAAATCCCTAGAAGTCAAAGGTGCGGCAGCTCAGCACCCTTGCGCCAAGTAATTTTTATTCTTATAAAGAGAGCAGGATTTCAACGAACCCGGAGACCTCATCCCATGGCTCGACCCAAAATTGCGCTTATTGGCGCCGGACAAATCGGGGGTACATTGGCCCACTTGGCCGCGCTGAAAGAACTGGGCGATATCGTCCTGTTCGACATCGCCCAGGGTACCCCCGAAGGTAAAGCACTCGACATCGCAGAATCTGGCCCGCCCGAGGGGTTCGACGCGGCGCTTGGTGGCACGCAATCCTATGAAGACATCGCTGATGCCGACCTGTGCATAGTCACCGCCGGTGTACCGCGCAAACCGGGGATGAGCCGCGACGACCTGTTGGGCATCAACCTGAAGGTCATGAAAGCAGTGGGTGAAGGCATACGTGACCACGCACCAAATGCCTTTGTGATCTGTATAACCAACCCCTTGGATGCAATGGTCTGGGCCTTGCGCGAATTTTCAGCCATGCCGCACAACATGGTCTGCGGCATGGCTGGAGTGCTGGACAGCGCCCGCTTCCGCCACTTTCTGAGCCTCGAACTCGGCGTGTCAATGAAGGATGTCACCGCCTTTGTACTAGGCGGGCATGGCGACACGATGGTCCCGCTGGTACGCTATTCCACCGTGGCCGGTATCCCGCTGCCCGATCTGGTTGAAATGGGGTGGACGACGCAGGACAAGCTGGACGGTATCGTACAGCGGACGCGCGACGGTGGTGCCGAGATTGTTAATCTACTGAAAACCGGTTCGGCCTTTTACGCACCTGCGACCAGTGCCATCGAAATGGCCGAGGCCTATCTGAAAGACCAAAAGCGCTTGTTGCCCTGCGCGGCCTATTGCCAAGGTGAGTTCGGCCTGAAGAACATGTATGTTGGCGTCCCTACCATCATCGGTGCCGGTGGTGTTGAAAAGATCGTGGACATTAAGCTTACCAGAGACGAACAGGCAATGTTTGACAATTCAGTAAACCAGGTCAAAGGTCTGGTCGAGGCGTGCAAAGCCATCAATAGCACGCTGGCGTAATCAGGACGACAAGAAACCGCTGCGCTTTTGTGGCGGTTTTGTGGCTAACCGGGTCTGCTGCACCTCTGCCCCGTCCGATTTCCTTGCCCAGAGGCACGATTTCCATCGTGGCGGCATTTGTGATAACAAATTTGCTAGCCGTAGTCATAAATGCAGGTTTCCATGTATTGTTTCTTGCTGAATGGAAAAATTCGATATACTTTCCAGGCGGCGCGAATGCGTGCCCGACACAAGCATAGTAAACCGGGACAGTTTTTATGAACATCCACGAATACCAGGCAAAGGCATTGCTGCGCAGCTATGGCGCACCGGTATCCGACGGGCGCGTTGTGCTGCGCGCCGAAGACGCAAAAACCGCAGCGGGTGAACTGGACGGTCCGCTTTGGGTGGTCAAGGCCCAGATCCACGCAGGTGGCCGCGGCAAAGGTAGCTTTAAAGAGTCGGATGTCGGCGAAAAAGGTGGCATCCGCCTGGCCAAATCGGTCGGAGAAGCCGCCGATGAGGCCAAAAGGATGCTCGGCCGAACCCTGGTCACGCGTCAGACCGGTCCGTCTGGCAAAAAGGTCAACCGCGTCTATATTGAGGACGGAGCCAACATCGCGCGCGAGCTCTACCTTGCCCTGCTGGTTGAGCGCCAGACCAGCCGCATATCTTTTGTCTGCTCAACCGAGGGGGGCATGGACATTGAAGAGGTTGCCGCCAGCACCCCGGAAAAAATCCTGTCATTCAGCGTCGACCCAGCCACCGGCTATATGCCCTATCATGGTCGCCGCATCGCCTTTGCCCTGGGGCTTAAAGGTGCGCAGATCAAGGAATGTGTGGGCCTAATGGGCATTCTTTACAAAGCCTTCGCCGAGAAGGATATGGAAATGCTGGAAATAAACCCGCTGATCGTCATGGATGATGGCAAGCTCAAAATGCTGGACACCAAACTGGGCTTTGACGACAACGCCATGTACCGCCAACGCGACGTCGCCGAGCTGCGGGACGAAACCGAGGAAGACCCCAAAGAACAGGAAGCGTCGAAATATGGCCTGAACTATATCGCGCTTGACGGCGAGATCGGGTGCATGGTGAACGGTGCCGGCCTCGCCATGGCCACTATGGATATCATCAAGCTGTACGGGGCAGAGCCCGCGAACTTTCTGGACGTGGGTGGCGGTGCCACTAGGGAAAAAGTAACCGAGGCGTTCAAAATCATCACCTCGGACGCGAACGTGAAAGGCATTCTGGTGAACATCTTTGGCGGCATCATGGTGACCGCGGTGAAAGAGGTAGGCCTGAAAGTGCCGCTGGTCGTGCGTCTAGAGGGCACCAATGTCGAAAAAGGCAAAGACATCATCAATGGTTCCGGTCTCGACGTGATCGCGGCTGATGATCTGAAAGACGGTGCCAAAAAGATCGTGAAGGCGGTAAAAGGATGATGCTTGTCCGGGTATTGAACATAGCCTGGCTAGGGCCAGTTCCCGCCAGGCTAACATTCGCGGAATAAATGTACTTGAATTACGGTTTAACCAGGCGGTATAACCCAAGGCAGTGTTCTTTTGAACGTAGGGATAACCGTTGAATGGCACCAAATCGCAAAAATTCAAGAGAACGACCAGCAATGACAACTGTCACCGACGAAAAATGGTAGGTTCGTTCAATCTTGTCCGTAAGCTGAGGAGACATACGAGATGCATTATGTGATACATATCGGCCCGCCGAAGACCGCGACCACAGCTGTTCAGGGCTGGTTTAAGGTCAACCGTACGAATATGGCCGAACAAGGCATATTCTGGACCGAGACCGGTACACGGGATTGGGGCAATGCACAGGACCTGGTATCTGCCATACCGGATATGGACGGCCCTTTGGTGACGAAAAGAAACGCAGGCATACTTGCGCGATACCGATCCGAGGTGAAGGGGTTTGGCGGGGATACGGTCATTTTGTCGTCGGAATATTTCTTTGATCGTTTAACAGGTGCCCTGCCCAGATTATCATCGATTATTCACGAACAGGTAGACAATAAGGTCAGAGCGTTGCGTGAATTCTGTGACAGTGTGGGGGCCACACGCAGAACGATAGTGATTGTTCTGCGCAACGCGGCTGATCGCTGGGTATCGAAAATCGGACAATCTCTTAAAGCAATTAAAGCACCACGGCAAAAAATGGAACAGGCCAGAAAAAACATTTATGATGCTATCGAACCCTACGACATTCTCTGTGACAGTTTCGAAGCCGCGGGTTTTGACATATGTCTGGTGCTGTATGCAGACCCTGCATCGCACGTTCCCCTAATGGTAAGAATTATGAACGCAACAGGCCTTGGTGACCGGATTCAGGACAACTGGAATATGCCAGAACGATTGAATACCTCCATGGGAATAATCGGTTGCTATGCGGCCCTGATCGTGAATATATCTATACATCAAATACACCAACCAAAAAACCCCCAGGCAAAAACTGCCAGAAAAATGTTCTCAGAGGCGCTCCAGGAAATATACTATAGATCAAAAATTGAAGACAGGCCTTTCAATAGCGTCGGACCCGAATTAGCCCGTAAAATCACTACGGCAGAGGATACTATTGTCTATGCAAATATGACTGGCCTTCTGAATGCAGAAGAGCGTGCCTTGCTCAAACGTTCCAAATGGCTAACCGAGCCGATTTCACCGCTTGTGCCAGAAGAGCTGGATTCGTGGCAACGCACCAAGGTTCAGGATCTTTTGCTCGATCTATTGCGTCATATCGAAGAGTCAATAGATGAAAAATCCAGACGCCGCGACTGTCAGCCGCACAGAAATGTTTGGTGCCCAATCCCGCATTTGAAACCTCTACCAAGTAGAGCGGAAATTGCCTATACTGGATGAAATCCCAATGTTGATTTGCCGCAGCTTTGCGGGCCCATGGTGTGCATTGCACAGGGGCAAGCAATTTTCCCCGGAATTAAAAAATGCTCATGACGTGCGAAATCGGGTTGCACGGGCAATGGCAATATCCCATGCGGATAAAAGGCGCGTATACAGTTTCTGGCGACGCTCTCACGATCAGCCCGTACAAAAGCATTATCGGCGCAAATTAGCGACAGATCAATGACCACCCCGGGAAAATCGTGCTCGACCCGTCGCGACTGCTGGGCCAGCGCGAACCACGCTATCGTGAATTTGCCGGGATAACAATCACATGAACAGGAACTGGAACCAAAAACATGGCAATCCTCATCGGTGAAAATACCAAAGTGATCTGTCAGGGCCTCACTGGCTCGCAGGGCACATTCCACACGGAACAAGCCATCGCCTATGGCACCAAAATGGTTGGGGGCGTGACCCCGGGCAAGGGCGGCATGACCCATATCGGCCTGCCGGTATTTGACAGTGCACACGAAGCCAGGCACACGACCGGGGCAAACGCCTCTGTCATTTACGTCCCGCCCCCGTTCGCGGCAGACTCGATTCTGGAGGCGATGGATGCCGGGATAGAACTGATCGTCTGCATTACTGAGGGTATTCCGGTTCTCGACATGATGAAGGTAAAGCGGGCACTGGCGGATAGGTCCTCACGCCTCATTGGCCCGAACTGCCCCGGTATTCTGACACCTGGTGCTTGCAAAATGGGGATCATGCCAGGCGCAATTTTCAAACGCGGCTCGGTGGGCGTGGTGTCGCGTTCGGGCACGCTGACCTATGAGGCGGTGAAACAAACCACGGATGTGGGTTTAGGCCAATCAACCGCCGTGGGTATCGGCGGCGACCCGATCAAGGGAACCGAATATATCGACGTGCTGGAATCGTTCCTGGCCGATGACGAAACGGAATCGATCATCATGATCGGTGAGATAGGCGGCTCTGATGAAGAAGAAGCCGCAGAATTCCTCATTGCCGAAAAAAAGAACGGCCGATGGAAACCGACCGCTGGCTTTATAGCGGGCCGCACTGCCCCTCCGGGCCGCCGAATGGGCCATGCAGGCGCGATTGTTGCGGGCGGTCAAGGCGGTGCCGAGGACAAGATCGAGGCGATGAAATCAGCAGGCATCGTTGTCGCCGACAGCCCCGCCGCATTGGGCGAGGCAGTATTGGAGGCTATCAGGGGCTGATGCCCGACTGTGTACGGCATATCCCAAAGCAACATCTTTTCACCAGGTATCGGGGATGTTGTGCCGCGTCGGCCTGGCACTACGCATGAGCCCCAATCCGGACATTCAATCACTAAAAAACTTTGCAAACACAACCGACATTGGGGTATCCTGGGGGCGTTCTGACACCGTCAAAACCTGTTTTCGCAAATACGTCACCTTTTCGGGCCGGGCGACACGCCCGGAATTTTGGTGGTTTTAACTCATTCTCGTGATCGGTTCGGTGATTAACACGACGCTGGACATCATTTTTTTGTTGGCTAAAGCCTCGAAAGCTCAGGCGTACTTGTCTGAATATTATACCTGGCAACCTTCTCCTACCCATCATCGCCACGTCCTGGCACCGAATGCATGACGATGCATGACACAGGGCGGTACGACTTGTTTTGTGCTGTATGGGGAGTGGTGTCCCTCCCGGTTCTGTGGTGGCTGACCCGGCCCGGCCAACCGGGCACCAAATTCAATACGGACCGAACCCGAATGAGGTCGGTCAGGGATGGTGCAGCATCTAATCTAATTGGCCATAAACCCAAAGGGGGTTGCGTGATAGCAGCCATTTCAGCAGCACAGAGGGCTTCAAGGCGATGGGGTGGTTTCGCTTCCTGCCCTGGCCGGGGCGAATACTGCCGGGGAGCCGTTTGTTCCTGGGTAGAACCGCAGGCACACAGTTTGGGAGACTGTAGGTCAACCCTCCCT
>JACOMT010000173.1:4256-6152 GCA_014623385.1 Paracoccaceae bacterium | reverse complement strand
TCGTTTCGGGCAAAGTGACCCGCCAAAACCAACCACATGATCCAGATCATGTATTCCGGAACTCGTTTAAGTTGTTTTTTATCTTGTCCTTGACCGCATGGCGTTTCAAGGATTACGAGTAACGTAGTGGATGGTTTCCCATTGCAGCAATTCTGAATTTCATGCTGGCCATTGTTCGTTCTGCTCCGGCCAAAAATAAATACGATCCCAACCCACACAAGGTAAGCCCATGATACAATACAAAAAGCTTTTGGCATGGTTTTGGTGTGCTGTGGTACGTTGGCGGAATGCGAAAACCCGGTTTCACCGCAAATCTACGCCGAATAGCCGGGTATACGTTTGTGGTCATCGGTACATTCAACGGAGGGGGCTCCCGTCATCCTCATGGGATCGGGTTTTTGGTATCCGGTGGGAACCTCCGTGCTGTACAAACACATTCAACCAGACCATCCAGTCACTCGTGTCATGCAACCGCAGACAAACCAGCCCTATCAGAACCACAGTGCCGGGATTTCAAATGCTTACATACCCACGGATTCGCATCAACCCCGCGCACCCACAGCCCTGATTCCCCAATTCCGCTTGTTTCCCTTTGAAAAACCTGCCTGAACTCATCGCCAACCAGAGGTAAGCCCATGACCGATCAGAGCCCCAATAACCTCTTTCATGCCTCCAGCTTCATGCAGGGGAACAATGCGGAGTATCTGGAACAGCTTTACGCCCGGTACGCCAATGACCCGGCGGCGGTGGACGCGGCCTGGGCCGAGTTTTTCCAGAGCCTGGGCGATGCCGATCTGGATGTGCGGAAAGAGGCACAGGGCCCATCCTGGGCACGGACCGATTGGCCGCAGATACCCAACGACGACCTGACCGCTGCACTGACCGGTGAATGGGCCGAGGCGGCGACCAGGATGACGGTCGCTGGGAAGAAGATTGCCGAACAGGCCAATGAAAGGGACGTCTCGGTCAGCGAGTATCAGATCAAGCGCGCCGTTTTGGACAGCATCCGCGCGTTGATGCTGATCCGGGCGTACCGTATCCGGGGGCACCTGGCGGCGGATCTGGACCCGCTCGGTATACGATCAATCACAGCCACCCCTGAACTGGATCCCAAAACCTACGGTTTTGCCGAATCTGACATGGATCGTCCGATTTTTATCGACAACGTGCTGGGCTTGCAGGTTGCATCGATGAGGCAGATCGTCGATCTGGTCAAACGCACCTATTGTGGCACCTTTGCTCTGCAATACATGCACATCTCGAACCCCGAAGAAGCGGCGTGGCTAAAAGAGCGGATCGAGGGGTTTGGCAAAGAGATCGCTTTTACCCGTGAAGGGCGCAAGGCCATCCTGAACAAGATGGTCGAGGCGGAAGGGTTCGAAAAGTTCCTGCACGTCAAATACATGGGGACCAAGCGGTTTGGCCTGGACGGCGGCGAAAGCCTGATCCCCGCGATGGAACAGATCATCAAACGTGGCGGGGCACTGGGTATCCAGGACATTGTCATCGGCATGCCACACCGGGGCAGGTTGAGCGTTCTAGCCAATGTCATGCAAAAGCCCTATCGGGCAATTTTCAACGAGTTCCAGGGTGGCAGCTTCAAGCCCGATGATGTCGACGGGTCGGGGGATGTGAAATATCACCTGGGGGCTTCCTCGGACCGGGAATTTGACGGCAACACCGTGCACCTGTCGCTGACCGCGAACCCCTCGCACCTCGAAGCCGTTAACCCGGTCATCCTGGGCAAGGTTCGCGCCAAACAGGATCAACTGGGCGATACGGACCGGACCAAGGTCATGGGCCTCTTATTGCACGGGGATGCGGCCTTTGCCGGTCAGGGGGTTGTCGCCGAAGGCCTGGGCCTGTCGGGTCTGCGCGGGCACAGGACCGGCGGTA
>JACOMT010000173.1:0-4038 GCA_014623385.1 Paracoccaceae bacterium | reverse complement strand
ATCATGTACAAGAAAATCAAGACGCATAAGACGACCTTGAGTCTCTATACCGAGCGATTGGTCAAGGACGGCCTGATCCCCGAAGGCGAAATTGAGGATATGAAGGCTGCGTTCCAGGCGCATCTGAATGATGAGTTTGAGGCGGGCAAAAACTTTAAGCCGAACAAGGCCGATTGGCTGGATGGCCGCTGGTCGCACCTGGACCGTCTGGGGGAGGAATACCAGCGCGGCCAGACCGCGATTGTGCCGGACATAATGGAACAGGTTGGCGCGGCCTTGGTCCGGGTCCCGGACGGCTTTCCGCTGCACCGGACGGTGGGCCGTTTGCTGGATGCAAAGAAAGCAATGTTTGAAACAGGTGAAGGATTTGATTGGGCGACAGGTGAGGCGCTGGCCTTTGGCTCTCTGCTGACCGAAGGCTACCCGGTGCGTCTGGCCGGCCAGGATTCGACGCGCGGAACATTCAGCCAGCGACATTCCGGCATCATCAATCAGGACACGGAAGAGCGCTATCACCCGCTGAACCACATCCGCGAAAGCCAGTCGCGGTACGAGGTGATCGACTCGATGCTGTCGGAATATGCCGTCCTTGGGTTCGAATATGGCTATTCGCTGGCCGAACCCAACGCACTCACCATGTGGGAAGCACAGTTTGGCGATTTTGCCAATGGCGCACAAATTATGTTCGACCAGTTCATCTCCTCGGGCGAAAGTAAATGGCTGCGAATGTCGGGTCTGGTGGTGCTGCTGCCCCACGGGTTTGAGGGGCAAGGACCGGAACACTCGTCGGCCCGGCTAGAGCGGTTCCTACAGATGTGCGGGCAAGACAACTGGATCGTTGCGAACTGTACGACGCCCGCGAACTATTTCCACATCCTGCGTCGGCAGATTCACCGGCCCTTCCGCAAACCGCTGATCCTGATGACGCCCAAATCGTTGCTTCGGCATAAGCTCGCGATCAGCAAAGCAGAGGAGTTCACCACCGGATCCAGTTTCCACCGGGTTCTGTGGGATGACGCGGAATACGGCAATTCAGACACCAGACTGGTCGCGGATGACAAAATCAGGCGAATCGTTATTTGCTCAGGCAAGGTCTATTATGACCTGCTGAAAGAACGTGACGAACGCGGCATCAATGATATTTATCTGATGCGGATCGAGCAATTCTACCCGTTTCCGGCAATTTCTTTGGTCAAGGAACTGAAACGGTTCACGCAGGCCGAAATGCTGTGGTGCCAGGAAGAGCCTAAGAACCAAGGGGCCTGGTCTTTTATCGAGCCCAATATCGAATGGGTTTTGGGCCGGATCAAGGCAAAACACGGCCGTCCAGGTTACGTGGGGCGCGCAACCTCTGCCTCGCCCGCAACGGGCCTGGCCAGCCAGCACAAAGTGCAACAGGCCGCTCTCGTGAACGAGGCGCTGACCATCGAAGGATAAGGAAGCCATGACGATCCAAGTACGTGTCCCCATGCTGGGGGAATCGGTGACCGAAGCCACCGTCGCCATCTGGTTCAAAAAGCCTGGCGATCCGGTTGCTATGGACGAAATGCTGTGCGAGCTGGAAACCGACAAGGTCACAGTCGAGGTCCCGTCGCCCGCTGTTGGCGTGATGGGCGAAATTGTGGCCGCCAAAGGCGAAACGGTTGCCGTTGACGCGCTGCTGGCCACGATCACCGCAGGTGCTGGTGCCGCACCCGGGCCTGCGGTGGCACCGGGTGCGGGCGGCAAGGATATTGAACACGCACCCTCCGCGCGGAACGCGATGGCCGAGGCCGGGGTCAGCCCCGATCATGTTACCGGTACGGGCCGCGACGGGCGCATCATGAAGCACGACGTGCAAAAGGCCTTGGCGACGCCGACTGCGGCCCCCGTCGCCCCCCCCCAACCTGCCCAGGCACCCCGTGCCCCGGTGGCCACAGAGGATGCCAGGCGTGAGGAACGGGTAAAAATGACCCGTTTGCGCCAAACCATCGCGCGCCGCCTCAAGGACGCACAGAACACCGCAGCGATCCTGACTACCTACAACGAGGTGGACATGACCGAGGTTATGGCATTGCGAAAGCACTACAAAGATGTGTTTGAGAAAAAGCACGGCGTACGCTTGGGCTTTATGTCCTTTTTTACCAAGGCCTGCTGCCATGCGCTGAACGAAGTGCCCGAGGTGAATGCCGAGATCGACGGGACAGATATCGTTTATAAGAACTTTGTGCATATGGGTGTCGCGACAGGCACGCCCCAGGGTCTGGTTGTGCCGGTGATTCGCGATGCGGACCGGATGAGCTTTGCCGAGATCGAGAAGGCCATTTCTGAACAAGGTAGGCGTGCGCGGGACGGGAAGCTGTCAATAGCCGAAATGCAGGGCGGCCCCTTCACCATCTCGCGCTGATGTCCGCGCCAATCCTGAACCCGCCGCAATCGGGCATCCTGGGCATGCACAAAATCCAGGACCGACCAATGGTGATCGGCGGCGAGATCAGTATCCGCCCGATGATGTATCTGGCCCTGTCCTACGATCACCGGATCGTGGACGGCAAGGGTGCCGTGACCTTCCTGCTGCGTGTCAAGGAAGCACTGGAAGATCCGCGGCGGTTGTTGATGGATTTGTAAGGGGGGTGAACCGATGAACAATGATGAAAAGAGCCAGTTGGTCATGGCGCACATTTTGGAAAAGGCGATGCAGGTGGGCATCCAGGAATGGACGCTCAGTTTTCCGGATCTGAATCTGGATAAGGAATACGCACCATTCTTTTACCCATGCCTGGAATGGCTTGAAAGAGAAGAACTGGTTGTCGTCAAATCTTACCGTAAAGCTATAGGCGGCGTAGCCAGTGGCTGCGCCTATAATGTTCATTTGACGAGTCGTGGCCAAGCCACAATGAAACAGCAAATAGATATCGCGGGTCAAAATGAGGAAGTCGCCGAAACCGTAAAAAAGGTCAGCAGTGCCCCCGAACAATACACCGGGTTCGGGGCTTTCCTGGGCGGTGTGCTCGGCGGTTTTACAAAATCGATTGGGTCGTCCTGAAGAACACGCAAACCCAACATCCCTGACTTGCCTGGCCGACGTTCTGCCAGGAACTGTACGCTGGTACCTTACAGGTTCGGGACCATATTCAAAACCATACCGAAAACCAGATAAAACCAGATATCGTCATTGTGTCCCTGCCCTCAAACCAACATGTTGGTCCTGTGCTCACCCCTGCATCTTCGTCTGGCAGAACTGTGCGCGATGTGGGATTACGCCCGCTTCCCGGCCAACCAAAGGCCCGGCCAACCAAAGGACTGACTAATGGCACATTATGACCTCATCGTGATCGGCTCCGGCCCCGGCGGCTATGTCTGTGCGATCCGCGCGGCCCAGCTGGGGCTGAAAACCGCCTGTATCGAAGGACGCGAAACGCTGGGGGGCACCTGCCTCAATGTCGGCTGTATCCCGTCAAAGGCGCTGTTGCATGCCAGCCACATGCTGCACGAGGCAGAGCATAATTTTGCGACCATGGGGCTCAAGGGCAATGCCCCGTCGGTCGATTGGGCACAAATGCAATCCTACAAAGAGGACACAATCAAGGCGAATACCAAAGGTGTCGAGTTCCTGTTCAGGAAAAACGGGATCGACTGGCTGAAAGGCTGGGGGGCGATCCCGGCACCGGGCCAGGTACAGCTGGGCGACGAGCACCACACCGCCAGGGCGATCATCATCGCCAGCGGGTCAGAGCCCTCGGCGCTGCCGGGTGTCGAGGTGGATGAACAGGTGGTTGTGACCTCTACCGGGGCGTTGAGCCTGGACAAAGTGCCGAAATCCATGGTGGTGATCGGCGCAGGTGTCATCGGGCTAGAGCTCGGCTGCGTCTACAAACGATTGGGCACGGATGTGACGGTTGTTGAATTCCTGGACGTTATCACGCCGGGCATGGATGCCGAGGTCCAGCGGACATTCCAGCGCTTACTGAAAAAGCAGGGGCTGAACTTCGTCATGGGTGCGGCGGTGCAGCGGATCGAGCGGGACAAAAACACGGCCAGGGTGACCTATAGGCTGCG
>JACOMT010000172.1:3126-7615 GCA_014623385.1 Paracoccaceae bacterium | reverse complement strand
AGGCCGACGCCGATGCCGGTGGGCGCCCGGTACTCGCC
This sequence comes from Paracoccaceae bacterium, assembly GCA_014623385.1. Lineage (GTDB taxonomy): Bacteria > Pseudomonadota > Alphaproteobacteria > Rhodobacterales > Rhodobacteraceae > JACOMT01. The sequence goes on along the minus strand of JACOMT010000172.1, from coordinate 7,577 downwards.
CAGCACGCGGCGCAGCGCCGCACCCCACTCGCCGGTGGTCACACCGGCATGGGCGCAGGCAATAGAGGCCGCCATGACGTTGCCGCCCGCCGCCGCCACGCTCTCAAGCCTGTTCAGGGCAGCCTCCGCAGCGGCCGAATCGCGCCCGGCACGCCAGGCCTTGAGCCCTTCGATCTGCTCCGCCTCGGCGGCCGGATCGACGGTCATGGCGCCGCCCTTCCCGGAACCGGCGTCCCCGGCACCGGCGGTCAGCGGCGAGGGCTCGGTCTGGGTGAAGGCATTGACGCCGACCACGGTCATCTCGCCGCTCTCGACTGCCTGCGTGCGCAGGATGGCGCTCTCCACCAGGGCACGCTTCATGGCGGCGTTCTCGACCGCGGCGACGGCACCGCCCATGGCCTCGATGCGGGCCAGCTCGGCCTCGGCCTCGCCGCAGAGGGCCGTCACCTTCTCCTCGATCACGGGCGAGCCGTCGAAGATGTCGCCATACTCCAGCAGATCGGTCTCGAAGGCCATGATCTGCTGCAGACGCAGCGACCACTGCTGGTCCCAAGGCCGCGGCAGGCCTAGGGCCTCGTTCCAGGCCGGCAGCTGCACCGCGCGGGCGCGCGCATTCCTAGACAAGGTTACGGCCAGCATCTCGATCAGGATGCGGTAGACGTTGTTCTCCGGCTGCTGTTCGGTCAGCCCCAGAGAGTTCACCTGCACCCCATAGCGGAAGCGGCGCAGAGCGGGATCCTCGACGCCATAGCGCTCCCGGCAGATCCGGTCCCACAGACGGGTGAAGGCACGCATCTTGCACAGCTCGGTGACGAAGCGCAGGCCGGCGTTCACGAAGAAGGAGATGCGCCCCACCACCTTAGGAAAGACCGCGCCCGATACCTGACCCGAGGCCTTGACGCTGTCCAGTACCGCAATCGCCGTGGCCAAGGCATAGGCCAATTCCTGCACCGGCGTGGCACCGGCCTCTTGCAGATGATAGCTGCAGACGTTGACCGGGTTCCAGCGCGGCACCTCGGCTGAATTCGGCCTGCGGCATCATGGGCGAGCCGGGATAAGCGGTGACAAAGTTGGCAAACAACCGGTCGGCGGCGGTATAGTCACCGGTATCCAGGGCCGCGGTGGCGGCATCGAAATCGGCCTGTTCCCCGACAGCCAGTTCCGCTGTGGGGACCGATGGTACGACCGGTACCAGTGGCGTGGCGGTCACAGCCTCACCCAAGGTGGTCGTCGTTCCCAACTGGCTGATGTCGCCACCTTCCAGTTCGACCAGACGGAATTCCAGATCTCCAATGCGATTGGTTCCATCGGCCACGATCTGTTTGATCCGGAAATCCAGCTGTTCGGTTTGCGCGGTCAGACGCTGTAACCCGCTTTCAATGGCATTCAGCCGGTCCAGCACGCTGTTCCCCGCCAAGATGTCGGTGCCGGGCCCCCCCGTTGTCGACAATTCACGTTTCAACCGTTGGATACCCACATAAAGCACAGACAGCTCTTGTCGGATATCGGCCAGGGTCCCAGTCTGGTCTTCCGTGGTTTGCGCCATTGCCGCCACCGTCGACACTGCAAGCACGATGGCAATAACCCGTTCCAGCCCAATCAACCGTCCCTGCGCCATGATTTATCCCGTTACCCCGCTGGCCAAGACTGTGACAGCCCGGCGATTTTTTGAATAACATACTTCGGCGCTGCAAATTTCAATCGGGCGTTCCTTGCCATAGCTCACAACCTGCAAACGCTCCTCCGGCACATTGCGGGATACCAGGTATTCGCGCACCGCATTAGTCCGCCGCGCACCCAGTGCCAGGTTATATTCGCGGGTACCCCGTTCATCGGCATGCCCTTCGATCACCGCGGTGAAGTCGTCATTTGTCAACAGCCATTGCGCCTGGCCGTCCAGAATCGCCCGAGCTTCGGCACTCAACGTGGATTGATCGACGGCGAACAGCACCCTGTCTCCCACACGCTGCTGGAAATACACGGGAGAGGTCGGCACGCCAAGCCCCCCCCCGACATGCGGATCGGTATCAATGCCCGAACGGTTGGCACCCGAAACGGTTGCATCATCGCCAAATCCTGTATCATTCGAACAGGCCGCCACACCTAGTACGAGCACCACCAAGGCCGCCCTTGCCAGAAATCCCATACCGCTTGCCCCATCTTGATACGTAATCGTCGAAAAGTTCCGAAGGAAATTTGACATTAGGCCAATTTCTCCCGCGCAAACAGGTGGCGATAAAGCTGAACATTACTGCCCATCAAATGTTGCGCATACCGTAAATCTGCCGTGCTGTCTTGCGGTACCTGGCGGAAGCCAATCACAAGGCCGCGCGCATCGGGTTCCAACATATCGTCACGCCCTACACCTTGTTTTAACGCATCCCCGGAATCAAGGTATTCCAGTTCAGCATTATGCCCACTTGGGAGTACGGCATTATGCCATCCTGGAAGATAAAGCTGACGACATGTCGAAATTTCCATTTTCAGCATCCTCAAACCTATCTGTTTTGCGAATCCTGCCTATCATAGCCCGTATGGGATGTGAACCTGTCCGTACCATCCTGTCCCGTCAGACAAAGGCGCACGGGGTCAGCGCCGCAACGGCGACCAGGATGGATCGGACCCGCCATCCGGGGTTGGCACCTTGCGCAGGTTCAGGCCCGAAATATCCACCGAATACAGCGAGGCGTATCCATCTGCCCCCGGGGTTTCGCGGGTGAACATGATCACCCGACCATTGGGCGACCATGTGGGGCTTTCATCCAGAAACGATCCGGTCAACAATCGCTCTGCGCTGCCATCGACCCGCATCACACCGATATGGAACCGGGCCCGGTTTTGTTTGGTAAAGGCAATCAGATCGCCGCGCGGTGACCAGACAGGCGTGCCATACTGGCCCTGGCCAGAGCTGATCCGCTGCGCCGGACCACCGCCTGTCGGCATGATATACAGCTGCTGTGTGCCGGACCGGTCGCTTTCAAACACGATCTGGCGGCCATCGGGCGAAAAGCTGGGTGCTGTTTCAATCGACGGAGCGCTGGTCAACCGTTGGCGGGCCCCTGTGGCGATATTCATCAGATAGATATCCGTGTTGCCCCCCTGGCTCAGGGAAAAGCTGATCGTCTGACCATCGGGCGCAAAGCGGGGTGCAAAGCTCATCGTGGCACTGCCCTGTTCCAGCACATGCCGTTGCACCGGGTCTACATCCAGAATGTAAATGCGCGGGGCCCCGGTTTCATAACCCGTATACAGCACCCTGTCCCCGGTCGGTGAAAAATGGGGGGCCAAAACAATCGACGCGCTGTCGGTCAGGTACTGCACGCCCGCCCCGTCGTAATCCATGATTGCCAATCGTTTGCGGCGGTCATCCTTGGGACCACGTTCCGCCACATAAACGACACGGCTGTCGAAATACCCGCGCTCTCCCGTGAGCCGACTATAGATGGCATCCGCCACCTTATGTGCCATGCGGCGCCAGCCTGCCGTGATGCCGACAAATTGCGATTCACTGCCCAATTCCGCACCCGAAAAAACGTCATAGAGCCGAAATCGGACTGTCAGGCGGTCGCCGGAAACGGACACAGCACCGATGATCAGGGCCTGGGCATTGATCGTCCGCCAATCGCCAAATCGCACCGGAGCGGCAAAATCGGTGACCGTGCTGACATGGGCGGTCGCCGGGATTTCGCGGAACAATCCCGTCCCATTGAGGTCCGCGGCAATCACTTCGGTGATCTGGCTGGCATATTCGTTGGAGGCGGCCATGTCCGGGTCCGGGACAAATTCCGGCACCGCATAGGGCAAAGGTTCAATCACCCCTTTGGTGATTTCAATACGCAGCGGCCCCTGTTGGGCAAATCCCGGCAGGACACAAGACAAAAGAGCAATCCAGGCGGTTAAAAATAAACGGGTCATTGGTTGCGCATCCTCTCGGGATTGAATGTCAGTTCGATGTAACGCCATTGCGCGTAATTTTCGACGGGTAAATTAACCTCCGCACCGTTCCACCGGATGATGGCGCGGCGCGCGGCTTGATAGGCCTGATTGACCGAGTCGCTGTCGCCGCCGGAACTGGAAATCAGACGGAGGGAGGTGTGGTCGGGGTGCCCTGCCTTGGTCATTTCAACCCCCACCACAACAGTTGTAGCCAAAGCCGCCGACGACAAAGGCCCGATGTTCCAAAATTCGGACACCGCATCGCGCAAGGCATCGTGCAAGGCCTGCTGTTCCCCATCGGTCAGCGGCGGTGGCCCGGTGGGCACAGGACCCGCATCAAAGGCTAGCGCCTCGGTTAAGGCTGCGGCGATGGCATCTTCGGTTGCTTGCGAGTTTGACACAGTTGCATCCGTAGCGGTGGATATTTCAGGCTCTGGCGGTGCGGGGGCAACCGGGGTTGGCACGCGCTGTTCGAGCTGTTCGACCGGTCGGTACAAAGGCCGGGACGGTGCGGG
>JACOMT010000172.1:0-3009 GCA_014623385.1 Paracoccaceae bacterium | reverse complement strand
CAACTGTGGTTGTGGCCGGGATTGATCGGGGACCGGATCGAATGGCACATCCAGCGTTGGTGCCTCGGACAGGCCCGGCTGTGACAAAGGCAGGACCACCGGTTCCGCCCCCCCCGCCGTCATTGCCTCGAATTCCGCCGCTGAGATCACCGAAACCTCATGTACCTCAAACGGCAGGGGGTCGGACCGAAAAACACCGCCGAAAATCATCCACCCGACCAGACCCAGATGGGCAATGCCGGAAATATAGGTGCCGGTTTGCAATCAGCGCCCTCACTCTGTATCATTGTCCAATGGCGGACCGCCCGTGTCGGTGACCAGACCAATATCAGAAAACCCGCCCGCGCTCAGCGCGCCCATCACCTGCATCACCTCTGCATAAGCCACCGCTCCGTCGGCGCGCAAAAAGACGCGTGCGCTATCCCGTTCCGCCGCAATCGCGCGCAACCGGGGCACCAGCTCGGCCCGATCAGTATCGGTCGCCTGGATTTGAACCCGCCCATCGGCGGTCAAGGTGATCGTCAGCGGGTCTTGCTGACCTGTAGGCAAACTATTGGCCGCCGTTTCCGGCAGTGCCACAGGGACGCCAACGGTCAGCAAGGGGGCCGCAATCATGAAGATGATCAGCAGAACCAACATCACATCGACAAAAGGCGTGACATTGATTTCGGCCATTGGTTGCACCCGGCCCCGTTTGCGCCCTCGCCGTCGGCGTGACAACTGTGCGGTTTGCAGCCGCTCCACCATTAGCTGTGTTCCAACTGGCGCGACAGGATCGTGGCGAATTCATCGGCAAAGGCGTCGTACCCACCGATGATCCGGTCACTATCTGCACCCAGCTTATTATAAAAGATCACCGCCGGAATTGCTGCCAACAGCCCCAGTCCGGTGGCCAGCAACGCCTCGGCAATGCCCGGGGCAACAAACGCCAGGTTGGTGTTTCCCTGTTCTGCAATCTCGATAAAGGCGTTCATGATGCCCCAGACGGTACCAAACAGCCCTACAAAGGGCGCGGTGGAGCCCACCGTTGCCAGAACCGGCAACCCCTTTTGCAACTGTTCGGCTTCGCGGCTGATGGCCACATCCATAGACCGGTCGATACGGGACTGCGCCCCGGCGATCAGTGCCCCGTCGGTGCGATGCGACCGCCGCCATTCGGTCATCCCGGCGGCAAAGACCCGCTGTGCCCGGCCTTTGGGCTTGGTTCCTATTTCGTCGAACAGCTCGTCTAACGGTTCACCGGACCAGAACGCCCGATCAAATCGGGCTGCCTCGGCGCGGGCACCACGAAAGACGATGTGTTTTTGAATGATGATGGCCCAGGCCCAAAAAGATCCCAAAATCAACAGGATCATCACCAATTTTACAGTCAGCGTTGCGCGCAAGTAAAGCCCCCACAAAGAGAATTCCATCTCTTGTGCCGCCGCCAGTACATCTGCTTCCATAGGTTTGCTCGTATGTTGCACCTTTGAAACCCAATCTATCCGCTCTGGACAGCAATTGCCAATCAAACAAAGCGCAAACCGCACGGTTCATGGGGCAATTGCGCGTATTTCTGACGGAAGTCGCAGCGGCCTGCCTTGAACATTTATGCAAACCGCCGTTGCACTGCATCGTGCACCACCCGCCCCTGTTCCCATCCGAACGCCCGGATTGTCCCAAACCCGCCCTGTACATGTGGATACCCACTAAAAAGCACAATGTCACGCACCATAGTCTCAGACTTGGTCTTAGACCTGACGCACCCGTACCAGGCCATGGTGGGGCGCGTGGTCGGGACATAATTTGGCATAGCATTGTTGACACAACGCAACATTGGGTCCAAGTATGTAGTCATACTAAAGGGCCCACGTGGGCATTCCATCAAAATTATGCCGAACCACAGTGCCATAGAAATCACCAATGAATTTTTGGCCCGTCGGAATTCATCGACGCGGCCGCAACAGATGTTTCTGCAAAAACTTGCCTACATCGCGAATGGTTGGAACCTGTTGATTAACGAACACAGACTGATTTACGAAACTGCACAGGCGTGGGATAATGGCCCTGTCTATTTTGCACTTTGGCGGCATGTTAAAGATTGGGGATATGGCGGCGATCACTACATGTTGACCAAACCATTCGGTGGCGAACCGATAAAGGCAGATCTGCTTCCAGAGGAAAAAGACGTCATTGACCACGTTTGGAAACGGTATGGGAAATACAATGCGGCAACGTTATCAAAGATGACCCATCAACCGGGTACCCCTTGGGCAAAAGCCTATCTCGAACGGGGTAGGAACGCGGAATTGTACGACCGGGACATCGTGGACCACTTTAAACAGCTTGCCCTCGCTGGTAGAAAGCGAGAGGCTGGTGTTGCATAGTAAGCAGCGAAGATCAAATAGCCTTTGGCAGACGATGCAAAGACAAATTAAAAACACCTATACGAGATGACCAAATCATAGACCTGCTGAAAGCCAATAAAATCTTAACAAAAGAGGAAAGTAAAGTGAACGATGAAAATAACCGAAAACCCACTGTTGAGGAGATCGACAAGGCACCTTTTCCAGATGATTTAACGGCGAATAAAACGAATCTCCTGGAAATAATAAGGCAAAAGGATGACCAAATCACAGAACTTCAGGGAACCATTCAAGGTTTAAAGAGCAAGAAAGAAGCCGCCGATGAATTAAACAGACTCATCGCTCCTTACGCGAATATCGCTCCTTACGCGAATAAAGCTTTCGTTTACATGTGCGTCTACAGCTGTGCGGTCGGTCTAATGACATTCTTGAGTGGGGCAGATTTCTGGTGGCTTTCCGGGTTCAAGCTCGAGACCAGCGTTCTGGAATTCCTGGTTGGTAGTACTGCGGTAACGGTACTTGGGTTGGTGGGTATGGTTCTAACGGGAATTTTCGTCGGTGCGCGAAAATAAAAACCGTTAGGATGTAAATCAACGCAGGCCAGTGTCATCGATAGCCCGTCTTTTGACCCGGGGACGCAAAATGCGGAACTAAGTGTCCCATC
>JACOMT010000171.1 GCA_014623385.1 Paracoccaceae bacterium | reverse complement strand
TCACGATTCGACCGGGGACAACGATGATCTTTTTGGGCTGAACCCCATCCAGCGCTTTTTGCACAACATCCACCGCCAACGCGACTTGTTCAACCTCGGCCTTGTCCATGTCTCGCGGGACGCTGATTTCGGCGCGGCGTTTGCCGTTGATCTGGATCGGCAGGGTGGCGGTGTCATCCACCAGAAGATCAGGGTCAGCCTGTGGAAATGGGGTCGTGACGACCAGCCCTTCGCCGCCCAGCATGGCCCAGATCGTTTCGGACAAATGTGGCGTCATTGGTGCCATCAGTTGGGCCAGAACCTTCAAGGCATCCCGCTTGGCCCCGCCGCCCGCTGTTGATTTGGCAATGACATTGGTAAAGGTGTAAAGTCTGGCAATTGACGCGTTGAACCCAAAGCTTTCCAGGCTGCCGGTCACATCGTGAATGGCCTTGTGCGTGTCGCGCAACAGGGCAGAGTCGGCAGCCGGATTGGCAGGGGCCAATGTATCAAGCTTTGCCGCCAGGCGATACACCCGGGCCAGATGTTTATGCGCCGCTTCGGCACCCGTTTCGGTCCATTCCACATCCCGTTCCGGCGGGCTGTCGGACAAGACATACCACCGTGCGGTGTCCGCGCCGAATTTGTTGATGATATTGACCGGGTCGACCACATTGTTTTTGGATTTCGACATTTTAGCCGAATGGACAATTTCAACCTCGGTGCCTGTGTCTTTCAAAAACGCCTTGTTGTCGTGGCGCTCCACCTGTTCAGGATAATGATAAACCGGTCGGCCATCCTCGCCCCTGGTCTGATAGATCGCGTGTGTCACCATGCCCTGGGTGAACAGCGCGTTAAAGGGCTCCGCCGCACCGTCCGGCAGATGGCCGGTCCTGATCATGGCCCTGGCGAAGAACCGGGAATACAGCAGATGCAGGATCGCGTGTTCGATGCCGCCAATATACTGGTCCACATTCATCCAGTATTCCGCGTCCCTGGCGACCGTGGGCGTTGTGGCACGTGGCGCGGTGAAGCGTGCAAAATACCATGAGCTGTCAACAAAAGTGTCCATGGTATCCGTTTCGCGGTGCGCCATCGCCCCGCATTTTGGACAGGGCACATCGCGCCAGGTTGGATGACGGTCCAACGGGTTGCCAGGGATATCAAAGCTGACATCCTCTGGCAGCCGGACCGGCAGGTGTTCCTTTTTCTCGGGCACCACACCGCAGGTGTCGCAATGGACAACCGGGATCGGACACCCCCAATAGCGCTGTCGGCTGAGCCCCCAGTCACGCAGACGAAACTGCACCCGGCGCTTGCCCAGGCCACGCTGTTCAAGCCAGTCAATTGTTCGTTCGATGCCTTCCTGGCCGGTGCATTCGCCCAGATCGGCGAAATGGTCGATATAAACAATTTTTTCGGTCCTGGGCGGTACCAGCGCCTCGGTCCCGATCTCGCTGATCGCGCTGTCAGCATCGGGCATGTGAAAGGCCGATGGCGACGGCAAGTTGTATTGCCGGGCAAAATCCAGATCGCGCTGGTCATGGGCCGGACAAGCATACACCGCACCCGTGCCATATTCCATCAGCACGAAATTCCCGATCCAGACCGGCAGCACCCGATCCGGCCAGACCGGGTGGCGTACGGTGATCCCGGTATCAATCCCGTTCTTCCCGGCCTGTTCCATCGCGGCATCGGCCATCCCCGTCCCGCGCCCCATCCCGCGCGTTTTTTTGATGAACGCGGCGATGTCAGGGCGTGTTTCGGCCAGCACCCGGGACAGGGGATGTTCGGGCGAGATCGCCAGAAAGCTCGCCCCGCGCAACGTGTCGGGGCGCGTCGAATAACAAACAATCGGGGCTGCGCCATCGGTACGTTCAAACGGGATTTCAATACCACAGCTTTTGCCGATCCAGTTTTCCTGCATCAGCCGCACCTTGGCCGGCCAATCGTCCAATTGATCAAGCGCGGCCAGCAGATCATCGGCCATTTTCGAGATTTTAAAGAACCATTGCGTCAATTCGCGCTGTTCCACCTGAGCACCAGAGCGCCAGCCCCTGCCCTCGATCACCTGTTCATTTGCCAGAACGGTCATATCGACCGGGTCCCAGTTCACGATGGCATTCCTGCGATAGACCAGACCGGCCTCCAGCATGTCCAGAAACAGGGCTTGCTGCTGGCCGTAATATTCCGGGTCACAGGTCGCAAATTCCCGCGACCAATCGATCGAGAGCCCAAGCGGTTTCATCTGGTCCCGCATCGTTGCAATATTGCCATAGGTCCAGTCCCGGGGATGTCCGCCACTGGCTATGGCAGCGTTTTCCGCAGGCATACCAAAGGCGTCCCACCCCATCGGATGCAGCACATTGTGACCGGTGGCCAGTTTGTACCGGGCGATCACGTCGCCCATCGTATAGTTCCGGACATGTCCCATATGGATGCGCCCGGACGGGTAGGGAAACATTTCCAGTACGTAATATTTCGGCTTGTCCGCGCTGCGCACAGCCCGAAAGACCCCGGCCTGATCCCAGGCCTTGCGCCATTTGGTTTCGATTTCGGCGGCGGCATATCGCGACATCGTCTTTGTTGGTCCCCTGACAAAAACGCCCGGCAGCGGCCCGGCGGCATCATGACGGGATCATACAGTGCTTTGGCACCACGCGCTAGAGCCTCTAGAGCCTGTTGTCGGCAATCCGCATCTGGCGCGCCCGCGACAGAATGGCGTCCTCGACCTTGCGGGTGGTGGCGGTGCTGACCAGGCCATTCCGGCTGTGCAACGACACGCGCAATGCCCGAGCCTCCAGCGCGGGGTCGGTGATGTGCACGGTCGCCCGATAGGATGTAGCACCACCCGGCGGGGTACCATACCCGGTCACAATAACGCCGGTGAACGGATCCACCGCCTGGACCGGCAGAAAGTTCAACACATCCAGGCTGGCCGCCCAAAGGTATTTGTTGACATTGACCGTCACCTCGGTCGTGTCGGGGCCAAAGACGTCCCAGATGGTGCTTTCGCCGGGTTCAGTGATCTCGCGGGGGTTGCCGCCGATCAGGCCCGGATGATAGGTACCGGACGCCAGGGACTGCTGTGCCGGACGGCTGCACGCCGATGCCAGAACAACCAGGCAAATCAAGCCAACCAGGGGATGCGTGCGCATTGTGTCAGGGTTCCGCGACCATGTGTTCCGGGGTTTTCCGGGTTTTCCGGCTGATTATTCTAGCCGCGCACGCCCCGGCGGACAAGAGGATAAAACAGGGGGGATAAAACGGACCCCCCCCGTAGTGGCTCGGCACCAGCTGTGGCAAACTGTGGCAAAACAAAAATCGCAACAGCCCTGTGGCGTGCTTGTCTTTGCCCGTACGCAGGCACGGTTCCGGCATCGGGCCCGGCATCGGGACAGTCTGGATGTGAAAATGAACCCCGGGGGCACATCAAGAAGCCCCCTACACCACAACCGCTTTGGTCGCCACCACGGGCATGGCCGCGGAATCAGGAATCCAAATTCATCAGGAATCCAGATTCCGATCAGCCAAGAACCAGGAACAAAGCGTTCCTGGAAAGCCGTCTATGGGTGGCGGCATTCATCAAGGTGCCCGGTCCCGGGTACCTCATGATATCACTGTGGCATATTTGCATCAGCTTTGCGGCAAAATCACAAAGGCCCTGTGGCGTGCTTGCGAATTGCATCCGGGAATCGCCAATCTGTGTCCGTACCCGGGTGCAATCCCGAAATCGGGACATTCCGGGTATGAAAATGAAACCCGAGAGGACATAATGAAAAAACTTCTCTACACCACAACCGCGTTGGTCGCCACCACGGGCATGGCCGCGGCGGAGGTATCGTTTAGCGGCTATGGCCGATTCGGCATCCGCTATCAGCAACAGGAATCCGATTCCGACAATAACGAAACGTACTTTGAAGGCCGTCTGCGGATCAACGTTGACGTTTCGGTGGAATCGGATAACGGAATCAAGTTCGGGGGACGTGTTCGTTTACAGTCCGATGACAATGGAACGGATGGCCAGCAGAACGCGGCGGCCTTCAACGGGGCGCAATTCTCGGCCGAATCCGGTGGCCTGCGCATCAACGTCGGGAACACGTTCGGTGCGATCGACGCCATGCCGAACTATTACGGTCACGAACCCGGCCTGACCAATTTCGTCGGTCAGTACACCGGTGTGAACTATGGGTTCACCGGATATCCATCCACTGGCGACAGTGCGCAAACCCTGTATGCCCGTTACGCGGCGGGGAATTTCGCCATCGCGGCATCCTACACCACCAACCGGATCACCGGCGATGCGGATGCTTCCAGGGACGCCACCATCGAAACAGCCAGGGACGCCTTTGAAGCCTTTGAGGTCCCCGCCTTTACGGTCGCCGATTTTGAGATCCCCGCCTTTACGGGCCCCGACTTTGGGGATGCCCCCGCCTTCATGGGCCCCGAATTTGAGGAAACCACCCTTAATCTCGCCGCCTTGGCTATCCCCGACTTTACGGCCGCCGCCTTTGGGGATATCCCCGGATTTGAGGCCCCCACGTTTACGGCCACCGAATTTACGGGCCCCGACTTTGGGGATGCCCCCGCCTTCA
>JACOMT010000170.1 GCA_014623385.1 Paracoccaceae bacterium | reverse complement strand
ATGACGAATTCAACCTGCATTTCTTCCCGGAGCTGCTGGCGCATCAATGCGGCATAGGCCTTGAGTTCCCGAAAGGCATCCGGTACCATATCATCCAGTACCTGATCACGTGGGTCCCGTTCCAGGTACAGGGTCGCCGCCCCCGCGCCCAAGGCATCCCGCCCTTGACTCTGGCTGAGATAGCGGCCGGTGATCTGCGCAGTTCCGGTTTTGGAATCAACCAGTTGCAAGACACCGGAGCCACATTCGCCCCGGCCTACGCCGGGTATCATTTCTTGTACGACCAGGCCCAGGCCGGCATCTGTTGGCGCGCCCCTGGCTTGCCGCAGCAGCCGGGCCGAGGTGCCTTCCCAAGCGCGGGCCATGGCGCGCAGAACGCCCGCGAGCTGTTCGGCCCGGTCCTGGGGAAAGGTCTCTTCGGTTTCGGTTTGATAGGCGTGCAGCAATTGCACATGGGCATTTGCGGCGTTTTCGTCCACATCATCAAACATATCCGGGTCGAGCCGTGCCACGTGGATTGCATAGGCCTGCACAAACCGGGTGTAGAGCGCGGTCGCCGCTACCGTGTTTAGCGTTTTGCTGAGCCGGGCGAACTGTTTATCATTGATGCCAATGTTGAGGATCGCGCCGGGGCCGCCCCAATCAGGGTCCTGTGAGGAAGGGCGGACGCATAACAGCGCATCGGTGCTGAACTGTGAAACGATGGCATCGATATCCGGCAGTTGTCCGCTGGCAATCCCGTGCACAGCGGCAAAGGACAGGGCAACCGTGCGCGGAACCGGCAAATCCATCCGCACCAGGCGTTGCAAACACTTGGCTCGCCCCCCGTGCGTGGTGGTCGTGATCGGTGCCGATGGCGTTATCAATGTGGTATGCGGGGTATTCTGCACTGTAGCACCTGTTAACAGACAGCACCATAATCCGCCACTTTGCACAGGCAAGAGGCAGGGCCGCCGAGGCGCGTCAGCCGTCAATCCGGGTTAAATTCGCCACGCGAATCATGTGCTGCTTTCCTTTTGTGGGGTTGCCCCCGCCATGGGGCGGGAGGTTGGGTTTAAGGTTTCCATCTTATTGTGGGACGATACCCCCGCGATCCTGATACTCGCTTTCAGAGAATGTAAATTTTTTGACCTTCTCGTTTTCATCAAAAAGAACGGTCAGTTGTTTTTTTGTGCCTTCCATTCCATATGAGAAAAGGTTGACAACAGGAATGACGGTCAAAGGCGTTATCTGGCCGCGCTTCAATTCATAATCCCAAATAGCCAGCCCTCCATCTGTGAACGTGGTATCAATTGGGTCACCGAAATTCATACGCACCTGGGACATAGACATACCCACAAGCAATTCCTGCCCGATAGTCCTGTTTGTCACATGCTTGAGAGATTGATTACCTGTTCGCTGACACCCGAATAATCCTACAACAGCTACGGATGCCAGGATTGCGGTTGTTACTTTCTTCATTCTGAAGACTCCTTTGTTTGTGCGCTTGATGGCGCGTTGATTTGTGCTGTCATTTGTTTTCCACAGAAAGAACCATAATCCGCCGCTTTGCACAGGCAAGAGGCAGAGCCGCCGGGATACGTCAGCCGTCAATCCGGGTCAAATCCGCCACGCGAACACAGATTTCGCGGATACGGCTGAGCAGGGTCAACCGGTTGTGCCGCACGGTTGCATGTTCAGAATTGATTTGCACAGATTCAAAAAACGCGTCAATTGGTCCGCGCAGGCGGGCCATCGCAACCATGGCGGTCGGAAAATCCTGGACAGCGAGAGCCGAGGTGATTTCCGCATCGGCAGCATCCAATGCCGCAAGCAAATGGGCTTCTGTTGGGTCCCCGGCACATCGCGAACCGGTATCAAAAGCGTATTCAAAGGCGTATTCGACGTCATCCTGTTCCTCGGCCTGCGTCAGGATGTTATTGGCACGCTTGAATCCCTGGATGAGGTTTTCGCCATCCTCGGTTGTAATGACGTCGTTCAGGGCGCGGGCGCGTTTGACAAGCAAGGTCAGATTATCGTTGCCATCCATTGCGATACAGGCGTCAATGATGTCGTGCCGGATGTTTTGGTTTCGCAGGTAAACCTTTAGCCGGTCATGGATAAAACCCAGCAGGTTCCGGGTGCGTCTTGGCACAGCGTCTATTTCAAATCGGGCAAAATGCGCGCCGATGATCGATTGCAGGTCGAGCATCAGGTCATTGTCCAAAATCAGCCGCAGCACACCCAGTGCCGCGCGACGCAGAGCAAAGGGGTCTCTGGACCCGGTCGGTTGTTCGTCAATGGCCCAGAACCCGGTCAGCGTGTCAAGCTTGTCGGCGAGCGCAACGGTGATCGAGACGGGGGCGGTCGGTACCTCATCCGATGGGCCCAGCGGCGAATAATGCTCTTTGGCGGCGGCGGCAACGGACAAATCCCGGCCTGAGGCCCGGATGTAATAGTGCCCCATAACCCCCTGAAGTTCGGGAAATTCATGAACCATTTCCGAGCTGAGGTCGGCTTTGGCCAATTGCGCGGCTTCTACAGACTTATCCACATTGGCACCCACAATCGGTGCCAAGAATTTGGTCAGATCTGCAATCCGGCGGATTCGGTCTCCTTGTGAGCCCAGTTTATTGTGAAAGGTCACCTGTTCAAGGGCCTGAACCCAGACATCAATATCCCGGGATGCCACACGCAGATCATTCTCCCAGAAAAACTTGGCATCCGACAATCGTGCCGACAGCATTTTTTCATTTCCTGCCAGAATGGTTTCACCAGCATCAACGGTTTCGCGATTCGCCACGGTGATGAACCGTTCAATCCGCCTGGTGCGCGGGTTCCGAACCGAAAAGAGCTTTTGATGTTCTTTCATCGAGGTTTGCAAAACCTCTGGTGGCAAATCCAGAAAATCCGCCCCGATCTGCCCCATCAGGACCACCGGCCATTCCACCAAACCGGCTACTTCGGCCCGGAGCGTCTGATCCTCGATCACCTCTAGCCCGGCGGCAAAGGCCAGATTCGTCGCTTCGTTCCAAATGTGGCTGTTGCGTTCCTGCGCATCCAGCATGACATAGGCGCGTTTTAATTTGGTGCGGTAGTCATCGAAGGACGTGACCGAAAACGGATCAGGTGCCATGAACCGATGTCCGCGCGTCCGATTACCGGAGGACAGCTCGTCTATCGTCAGCGGCACCACCTTGGTCCCGGTTTGATCCTTCAGGATGCACAGGATAGATTGCAGCGGTCGCACCCACCGCAGGCTGCCGGATCCCCAACGCATGGATTTGGGCCAGGGAAACCGGCGGACTGTGCGTTCCAGCACCTCTGCCACGATTTCGGCCGCTGGACGACCCGGTTTCACGATGGTGGCAAAATAGACCGGGCCTTTGGGCGTGTCCCGTTTCTCTAACTGATTATGCGATATCCCGGCACCGCGCAGAAAGCCCTCGACCGCCTTGTCCGGTGCGCCAACCTTTGGCCCCTTGCGTTCTTTCCGCAGGGTGGGTGTCGTGGCTAACAGGCCGCCGACCGCCAGGGTCAAACGACGTGGCGTGACAAAGGCCGCCGCATCGACATAGGTCAAACCGGCATCGACCAGCCCTTCCGTCACGAGTTTGTTCAGATTGGCGGCGGCGCGCGTTTGCATGCGCGCAGGGATTTCCTCGGAAAAGAGCTCAATCAGCAGGTCCGGCATAACGGGCTCCTAAAAGTTCAAAATTGTTTGAATTACAACGTTGACGAACGGGCGGATACAGGGGGAAGCACCACAGAGGCAATAGGCAAAGGGCCATAGCGTTTTGTCACGGTGGTCATATGTGGTCATATTTTGTGATCGCCGTCGATGCATACCCCCAAGGGCACAGCCAGCACAACCGGATGCAGGAACTCAGGAACTGTTGCATGGTATCCCCCCTGCCATAACCTGAAACAGGCCAAGTCACCATAAAGGCGACAGTGAGGACCGTTTGCACCGCCAGGGACTGGCCAAGATTGATTTCGGATCGCCATGGGGCCGGGGGCGGTCATGGCTGGCGATGCCAAAATCCTGCACCGGGTGCTGTGGCGATTTTGTGGTGGGCCCCTCTGGCAACCGTTCGGCACCGGTAATGCATGGGCGATTTATTGGGGGGGGGTACAGTGCCGATCTCGTGCGGAGGTTGGAAGATTTGTCAGGGATCAGACCGCCGGGGTGGTGTCCCGTGGTGCAAGACTTTGATCAGCAGAGCACCCGCCGCGCCTGCCCATCACACCGGGCCCGCAAGTAAGGTCCGCCCGGGGGAACGGGGAGGTCTGGATGAACGTTACACTATGCGGGCTGGTCCGGCGTAGCTCAGCGGTAGAGCAGTTGATTGTTAATCATTTGGCCGTAAGGTTCGATCCCTACCGCCGGAACCAGCGTGGCAAATTGCAGAGCATTACGGCATTTCAGGGCAAACAGTTTGGAAGTGACGCAAGCGAGCCCCAGGCCAGTGTCGGGAACCGCAGCCATCACATACCCAGAACCGGCTCCAGACGATGCCGACACTGGCCTGGGGCGTTGCGCAAGGCACTTTCCCGGTTTTTCTGGACGATTTGCTTGCGCGCGGTCTCTTACGGAAGGCTCAGTCAAAGTGCCCCGTCCCAAACACAGCACTTTCAATGCCTGTGAACCGGGGTACATCCATATCGACGTGATATACCGGCCCCGGGAAGCAAAACGCCATTGCAGATGATAAAGAAACGGCATAAATTCAATCCGGAATTGTGTAAGAAATAGCCATATCCCCATCGGGGACAAGACATGTAATAGATATGTCCATGTTACTGTGACGGATTTTAAATCAGGCGTTAATATTATTTTTTTCTCTGTATTAGTGAAATGACCTTTATTAAAAAGGTTAATCTAAAATACAAAAATGACTAGTCTATAATTACAAACGGGAAGGAAAAAATTATTATCTATTATTTCGATGGCAATGGCAATAATGAAGGAAGCCTGATGGTTTAGGATGATTTTGTATTTAATTATTCGTTAATATTTAAAAATGTATCCTTCAAAAAGATTTTCATGGCATAATAGTTGGGAACTGCGTTGACACAGTCACCTAAAGGCAGATATGATACTGTTGGTACAATCATGATAATTGAATTCGGTTCCTGTAGAATGATTAAACAAGACCTAACACCTAGCATCCTGCTTACTTTTGAATCAGAACAGGTCCGTTTTACCTTCAATAACGGTTTTGATAACGATAAAACCATGTTCATCGTCACCAAAAATGTCGTGCCCAATCCATACCGCTCTGGCAAGTGCGTAAAGCTACGGATGGTCCGCACATCGCGTCCACCCGACATGCAATAATCCCCGCCAAACCGTTACCGCACACCACAACTGGCATAGGGGGGACACGCCACTCTTCCGCCCATAGGGACCGGCCCGTCGCCCCACGGCATAGGGCCGCACCCACCCTTTGCTGCTACCTTTCCCGGATAGGCCAGCTCAATCAGAGCACCCCCACCCATCTCCGCCCGGGCCCTCTCCCGGCATGCCACCTTGTTCCCAACCACATCACGGGCACATCACAAAACACGTAGACAGCTGCGGCCCCCTTCCACCTGTCACATCCACGGTCCTGAACGTGACAAGTGGTCGGCAAAATTCCCCGCTTTGACCTGGATTTTGAACATTCATGATCTGGACCCCACTTCACCGCTCCGCTATCCTGACATCCATATTTTGGAGTGTTTTAAAATTCGGGGGGCCGGTTTAACCGGCATACGAGGCTCAAATGCTTAAATTTGCTGCGGTTTCTGCTATCGTATTGAGCATCTTCGCACCGTCTGCACAAGCGTCCGAAATCGATCAGGCCAAGCCGCCTGCACCTGTGGCCTGGATCGCTCAGAATGCCACGAACTCGAAATGGCTAAGCATGCTCAAGCCCAGGGCACGCCCGAAACACCCGCCTCCCAGGGTCAAATACACCCGCGACTGGGTTGATGCCCAGCCCAAGGCCACAGGCGACAAACACTGGCAGTGTTTGGCCGAAGCACTGTATTTCGAGGCGCGCAGCGAGACTGTCAAAGGCCAGTTCGCCGTTGCCGAAGTCATCATGAACCGAGTCAAAAGCACACGCTTTCCGGACAACCTCTGTGGTGTGATCAACGAGGGCACTGGCAAACTCTATCAGTGCCAGTTCACATATACCTGCGATGGTCAAAAAGAGTTCATTACTGAAAAAAAAGCATTTGAACGGGTCGCAAAAATTGCCCGTGCTGTGATCGATGGCGGCATCGGCTCGCTAACCGATGGGGCCACGCATTATCACACAACGGCGGTCCGCCCATCCTGGGCTCGGGTATACACGTACAAGGCATCAATCGGGATGCACCGGTTCTATCGGCACACCTATCGCACGGCCAGCAATTGATCTTGCATTGTATCCAGGCACTGGTGTTGGCCAACCGACCCTGATAAGACCTTGGCATTGACCGCCTGCGCGGTTCATGCCGTCGCGGTGAAAGTCATACCATGAGCTCCGAAATCCGCCTTGCATTCGCCCATCCGTCAGAACGGGCCAAAGCCACGGCACCGCGTGACCCGCTGGATCGGATCATTCTGCGCAACCACATTTTAACCGTCGAAATTGGTGCGTTTCAGGCGGAACGCGGCACCACCCAGCGCATCTGTTTCAATGTTGTGGTCGAACTCGAACCGCACATCGGCCCGATTGACGACGATGGGGACCGGATCCTGTCCTATGACCGCGTGACCCAGGCAATTGCCCACGAACTGTCCAAAGAACGGTTAAACCTGTTGGAAACGCTTGCCGAACGCGTGGCCGAACGGATTTTGCTGGAACCCCGGGCGGTGCGCATCTTTGTTCGGCTCGAAAAGCTTGACCGTGGCTCGGGCGCGTTGGGGATCGAAATTGTCCGTGCGCGCAATACCCGTGCGCCAGCAACCGAACCCACAGACGGGTCACGACCCCGGTTGATGTATCTGTCGAATGCCGCTATTGCCTCTCCCCATCTGACCGGTTGGATCGATCAGCTCCAGGCACAGGGAATTCCTCTGATCCTGTGTGTCGGGGCACCGGACACGCGAACACCGGATACCGGACATAGGATGACACAGCGGCGGGTCGATCTGTTGGCTATCGAACAAAACGCCTGGATGCTCGCGGCACGCGATGCGCGCTGCAAGGTGGTCAGTGCCCGAACAGAATTGCATTGGGCGATGAGGAACGGCCAGATCTGCGTCTGGGCACCGTCCAAAATCGTCCTGGATGCGGTTGACGGGCCCTCAGCCCACCCATCAGACAGCGTCGCCCTGGCGGCGTGGCTCGCGGCAACGATCGATGCCGAAACCCTGTTTGTGGTCGGGGCAAAATTGCCGACGGCCGATGGCGTGACCCTGCGCGCCATTCCGCTGGACCAGCCCCATTTATGACCGCTTATGTCCGACCCTTGCTACGGTCCGGTGTGCTCCGTCCCGATGATGCGCTGTGCCTGGCCGGTGGTGACCTTTGGTTTTCCGATGTCGCCCTGCTGTCCCGGGACCGTGCCCCGCGCATTGTGTCGGCCTGCGCGCTTGACCCGCACTGGCAGGCACGCCTGACGACACCCCGCGCGCATGTGGCGGGGCTGGATCTGAACCGCCCGAATATCATGGGCATTCTGAATGTCACCCCGGACAGCTTTTCTGACGGGGGCCAGCACAATAGTTTGCAGGATGCGCTGCGCGCTGCCAAAGCCATGGTGGATGCGGGTGCCAATATCATCGATATTGGCGG
>JACOMT010000169.1 GCA_014623385.1 Paracoccaceae bacterium | reverse complement strand
TGGCGGCCTAACCGCCAGCCACTGTGCCAGGGCAACCAAGTCCGCCACTTCGAAAACACACCACGAAATATGTGGGAAGGAGCCGGTCAACCCTCTTCGTCGCCTCACAAGTGACAAGAACGTGAGCGGGTGACAGCCCCGTATGGGAAGCTTTGAGGGACGTATCAAATAGGGCGAGACACGTGAAATCCTGTCTGACGATCAGAGGATCACCTTTCGAAGGCTAAGGACTCCTTACTGACCGATAGCGCACCAGTACTGTGAGGGAAAGGTGAAAAGTGCCCCGACGAGGGGGCGTGAAACAGTACCTGAAATCGAACGCCTACAATCAGTTGGTGCTTGACTGGACTCGAAAGTCTGGATTATTTGCCTCTCAAACACCGCTGACTGTGCGGTTTAGGGTTTTCAAGACCTGCTACGCATGGTAGCGGTGCAAAATTATAGAACTCAGTGAGGTATGAAAACCATGGCACTTGAAATCTCGCCCAGTGTGGCCAAGGAACTCGATTCCAGCGTAAAAACCGCATTAGGGGCTATGGACGGTTCCCAGCAGGGCACCTTTGAAGAGGAGTATAAGGGGAGAAGACGAAAATCCTATCCTCATGTTAATTCTGTCGATTATTTTCCCAATCCATTTCTTTTTTGAAGACAGAGTTGTTCATGGATTGCTTTTCTTGGTGACCTTCGGGGGCTCGCTGTCTGGTGGATTATTGAAATTTTCACCACTTACGGACGGACCGTAAGGTATAATCAGGATTTGGCCAAGACTCAGTTGCGCGACATGAAAGTCATGTCATCGTAACTCCTTGCTCCGTCACATTGCAGACGTTCATGTCCAGTTGAGTGACATGCGTACCTTTTGTATAGTGGGTCATCGACTTGGTCTCATGAGCAAGCTTAAGCCGTTAGGTGTAGGCACAGCGAACGCGAGGGCTGAACAAGGCGTTGAGTTCATGGGATCAGACCCGAAACCGAATCTATCTAGGTAGAGCGTCATTCGAATATCCCGGGGGGTAGAGCACTGGATGGGTAATGGGGCCCCGCAGGCTTATTGATTCTATTTTGACATCCACCGTGCAGTGCACTGCGGGCCGACGATTTTGTCGGAGCACCTAGCATTTGCCGACGATTGCGGATCGGGGCCTGCGTATCCAAGACTGTTCCGAATGAAATCTGTACTGAGCCTGCACAACTCAGCATTACTTGCAAACGCATCGTGCCGCCTTGCGGGTTCAGGGAATCCTAGTGCCGAAAACCGGCTTTGGTCCAACCGATGAAACCCCATTCGCCCAAGCACGATGCCTGGCCATCAAGGATTTGCAGCAGCCTTGCGGCAGCGTGGCGGAATCGCCTATCGCGCCCCTATGACAGATGGTGTTGTCCTGTAAAAACCTTCTCTTTCCCACCGCGCAGGATTGCATCGACATGATTGGCAATCTGCCAAACTGGCTTTGTCTATTTCTGACCGTATTGGCCTTGGCCATGGCTTAACGCCCCAATACCTGCAGCACGACTTTGCTTCGCGAACCTGTGACGGAAAGGCCACAAATGGGCACTGCTGGATATGATGGATTTCTGGCGGATTATGCCCAAGTGTTTATAGGCTTTCCCACCCTGTCTGACCCCTTTCAACAGGCGTTCGGTATCTGCTCTATCCGTCTTGGATTATTTGACCAGAACAAGGGTGACGGGCTCTTGGCGGAATTTTCGCGATGGCGGGCCTACCGGCTCTGATAACGCTGCCTGAGCCAACACCGTGAAAGGCCCGACCTTGCAGCGACCGGGTTCATGATGCTTAAGACAGCCGCCGGTGACAAAAACTGTTGCATGGTTGGTTTTCCAGAGACGAAGCATCGGTACCGGATCACCGCCTGGTTGCATCGGCGATTCTGCAAACCACCGAAACTATCAGCTGGTTCTTGATGCTTGTCGCGTGGAACCTGACTCCAATGCTTGGACCGACCATCTGCGGATTCTGCTGAATACGGTTCCGAGTACCATTGAATCCGGGGTAGGAAACGTAAGAACTATTCAACAACAGTTGGCTTTCTTCTGTCCCTGTCACCGGGTTGATGCCCACCTGCACAACAAGCAGCACTACAGCCAGGGCCACAAATCCAGCCACCCCACCACAGCGGCCACAGGGGTCAAAACCGTTTCCCAAGCGCCAAGCGCATATCCTCACTCCCCACACCACACATCTTGGGGAATAAAGACCGTGGAGGGTTGCGGACAAAACCAACCGGTACGCCCTGCGCGGTCGCCACCGTGACGGGATCATAAAGAACGACCGTCCGTCATCGACCCCTGAGTGCCCGGGGAAAACGCGGGGGCAGGCTGAGCTCCAAGCGCCGCTTGAGGGATTGAGCCATGCTTTGACACGATGAAGCACCGCCCGGATAGTCCGGGCTGGTCAAAACAAAACGCCCAACTGGCGATGGCGGCAATCAGGCAGAACCTGTGGGGGCCGCCCCTCACCCCGCAAACACCGGCAATCGCAACCAGACCAACAAAACCGCTTTGCCAGCTGTTTTGTCCGCTGTAAGGCCAGCGGACCGGACAGAACGGCCAAATCAAAGCTTCCGCCGAACATCACGTGCTTGAGCCACGAAAACGTTTCCCGACCATCGGCAAACCCTCGGAAATACCTAAGGGGCTTTTCAGGATGTGTCCACATGCCCCCCGTCGTCGGATTCGAAATTGCGTACGGCTGCAAAACGGACAAATCTGGCCCTCCCCATGCAACAGCACGCGGCGGGGGTGACAAACACGACCCTTGGACAATTCCGGTAATTTACGAGGGTTATCCGCCACCGGGCCCGGCAGACACCGTATAAAACCGGTGCTATTAGTCCCGCTCAACGCACATGGCAACGCCCATACCACCACCGATGCACAGGGTGGCCAGGCCTTTCTTTGCGGCACGGCGGCGCATCTCGAACAACAGCGTGGTCAGAACCCGCGCGCCCGATGCCCCAATCGGGTGACCGATGGCGATGGCCCCGCCGTTCACATTCACGATTTCCGGGTCCCAGCCCATGTCCTTGTTCACCGCACAGGCCTGCGCAGCAAAGGCTTCGTTGGCCTCAACCAGATCCAGATCGCTGACCTTCCAGCCAGCCTTATCCAGAGCTTTGCGCGAGGCATGGACCGGACCGACGCCCATGATCGACGGGTCCAAACCCACGGTCGCAAAGGACGCGATGCGGGCCATCGGTTCAAGCCCGCGTTGTTCCGCATTCCCCGCCTCCATCAACAGAACGGCCGCCGCCCCGTCATTCAGCCCCGAGGCATTGGCCGCGGTCACCGAACCGTCCCTGGCAAAGGCAGGGCGCAGTTTCTGCATGGCCTCGATGGTGGCACCATGGCGGATGTGTTCGTCTGTATCCATCACCACGTCGCCCTTGCGGGTTTTGATGGAGAAGGGAACGATTTCGTCCTTGAATTTTCCGGCCTTTTGCGCGGTTTCGGCCTTGTTTTGCGATCTGACGGCGAATTCATCCTGTATGTCGCGGCTGATCTGCCATTGTTCGGCCACGTTTTCCGCCGTTTGACCCATGTGATAGCCGTTGAACGCATCCCACAAACCGTCGCGGATCATGGTGTCGACATAGCTGATATCGCCCATTTTATGCCCGGTACGCAGGTGTGCCGCATGAGGTGCCAAGGTCATGTTTTCCTGGCCACCGGCAACCACAATCCCCGCATCACCCAGAACGATGTGCTGGGCCCCCAAGGCAACCGCACGCAGGCCGGAACCACAGACCTGGTTGATGCCCCAAGCGGCGCATTCGGTTGGCAAACCCGCATTGATATGCGCCTGACGGGCAGGGTTCTGGCCCTGCCCCGCGGTCAAAACCTGGCCCAGGATGGTTTCGGACACCTCCGCCTTGTCAATGCCCGCGCGGTCCACAACCGCCCTAAGCACGGCACTGCCCAGGTCATGTGCCGGTGTGTTGGCAAATGCGCCAGAAAAAGAGCCAACGCCGGTCCGGGCGGCCGATGCGATCACAACATGGGTCATCTTATGTGGTGTCCTTTATCAATGCAATGTACCGGGCAGCACAGGCGCAAACGGTACCGCACACGCCGCCTCCCGACCTTTACGCTGCATTATACCGCCTTGTTTACCGCATCGCAACAGGGTTGCCTGAAATAAAATTCAGGCACAGCCATCTGTGTCAGGATGAACCAGGCGACAGCTAGCCCCGCCGTTCGACGCCGCGAAACACCACGAACGTAACCCAACCTGACCACAGTTGGCGACAGGACACCAAGGCAAACAATTATGATGAAGAAATGACACTCCGCAACTGCCGCTCGTGCTGACGGACTTCTCGTACAGAGGGGAAAATAGGCCAAACCGGAGGCCAACAGCTGCTTCGTAATGATTGAACAGCCCGCCACCAGCGCGACCGTGAAACGCTGTGCCTGAATCCGCGCACTATTCCAAGCCAAAGGTGGCAACCGCGGAACCCGCACCCGCAATCTGGCCCAGATTCAGGACAAAACAGATTCAAGATCGCTCTAAACGCCCTGCGGCGTGCGTGACGATTGTTGGCGGTCTTTGGGTATGAAGCTCGCCACGAACGCGTTCACCGACCGATT
>JACOMT010000168.1 GCA_014623385.1 Paracoccaceae bacterium | reverse complement strand
GGCTTGGCTGAGGTGCCGGGAGACAAGTCGATCTCGCATCGGTCTTTGATCCTGGGGGCGATGGCGGTGGGGGAGACCAAGATCACCGGGCTTTTGGAAGGCGAGGATGTGTTGGACACCGCCAAGGCGATGCGCGCTTTGGGAGCGGAGGTGATCCAGCATGGGACCGGCAGATGGTCGGTGCATGGGGTTGGGGTTGGCGGGTTTGCCGAACCGGATCAGGTGATCGATTGCGGGAATTCCGGGACCGGTGCATCCGCCGCGTCCCGGCACGTATCATATAACAGAACATCACCATAGCCCGCAGACCGGGGCGTCGCCATGAATCTTGCCGGGATCAATTGGTCCGTATCCACGTTTTCGCGGTCCAGTCCGACGATCAACCCGCTGTGCTTGGTCCATCCGCCCATCACAGGTCTCTGCCCTAGTAACAGCGGCTGCACATCGGTCAGATGTCCGGTGACCGCAGCGGCAGCAACCATCGCGGGCGAAATCAAATGCGTGCGCGCGCCGCGCCCCTGCCGACCGCGAAAGTTTCGGTTCGTGGTTGAGGCACAGCGCTGGCCTGGGGCGACCACATCCCCATTCACCGCCACACACATGGAACAGCCAGATCCGACCCATTCCAGACCGGCATCGACAAATATCCGGTCCAGTCCTTCGGCTTCAGTCGCCTGGGTTACGGACGGGGCCACCCGTCGGCCCCGGACCACGGCGGCGGCGGTGCGCAGATCTTCGATCCGGGCATTCGTACAGGACCCTATAAGCACTCGGTCTACCCGGATATCCACCAATGGGTGCCCGGGCGACAGTCCCATGTAGTCAAGGTCGGCCTGCGCCCTGGTGGCGCGCGCAGTTTTCAGTTACGCAGGAATCTGGAACAACATCGGTGATCGGCAATGCCTCTTCAGGCGGGGTCCCCCAGGTCACAATGGGCGCGATTTCTGCCGCATCGATGACAACCTCCCGATCAAACCTGGCTTCCGGATCGCTGGGCAAGTTCACCCACTGATCCAATGCGCGGTCCCACATCGGCCCGATTGGCGCAAATGGGCGACCATGAACATAATCGAACGTCATTTGATCCGGCGCCACCATACCAAACCGTGCGCCTCCCTTGATCGACAGATTGCAGAGCGTCATGCGCTCCTCCATCAACAAGGCGGAAATGGCAGCACCCGAATATTCCACCCGAATATGCAATGGCATAGCCTCGGGGCCCGTCCGCTCCCAGTTGGGAAATCCGGGCCAGGGCCAGATCCTTGGCCCCGACCCCCGGTGCCAACCGGCCGGTGATGGTCATCCGCATCGATTTCGGTTTTTCTGCCATACGGTTTGAGTGGCCAGAACATGGGCGACCTCGGTGGCACCAATCCCAAACGCCAAAGCCCCAAACGCCCCGTGGGTGGACGTGCGACTATCCCCGCAGCTAATCAGCAATCCCGGCTTTTCAGTCCCAATTCCGGGCCAATCATATGCACAATACCCTGTCGCGGATCATCCATGCCATAACACCGAATTCCATGCCGCGCCGTGTTCTGCATCAGCTGGTCGATCATACGCGCCAAATCTGGGTTCCGTGCTGTGCCGCGTATGGGAACATAATGATCCGCCACGCCCGTTGTCAGATCGGGTTCTGCAACCGCCAACCCACGGTCGGCAATCTTGGCAAAGGCATGGTGCGACCCATCATGTACCAGATGCCGATCAACCCACAGCAACGAAGTGCCATTCTTGTGCGTAACTTCGTGCGTGGCCCAAAACTTGTCCAACATCGTGCGCGGGTTCATTCGGCCACCGCTTCGATAACCGGCTCCCAATGCTGGGCCTCATTCGTATCGACCCGCGACAAGGTCATTTCCAACCGAAACAGGTCGGCCGGTAAAGCGTCGCAAGATAATCGACACCCCGCCCGGAGCCATCCCAAACAGTGCGGTTCAGTGCCAAGAGAGGGCTGCCAATCGAAACAGCGGCTGTGTTGCGAGATCCGACTCGTCATAACTGCGCGCGATATCCTCGGGCACGTAGGCTGTCAGATACGAAAATGGCTGTTCATTGACCGAATGAACGGACGCGAACAGCTGTCGGCACCTTGGCATCCGGGGCCAGATTTAGCGCCGAGGCCACCCGAGGTGGTACCGGCTCGTACACAATGGAAAGCAGGCGTGCAGTGGTTGCACGGCCCATTTCCCCAATCTGGGTCATCAGATCTGTCAGGTCAGCGGACAATCGCGGATCTGTTTCCGACCGTTCAAGAACAACGGAACCAGCGCCCAAACGTTTGTTGATCCTGCCGTCATCTGCCAGCAATGCCAATCCTCGACGAGTGGTGACACGGCTTACACCAAACGTTTCGGCCAGCCTGTTTTCGCCCGGTAAAAGCGCTCCGACCAAAAAACGCCATTTGAAATTTCTTCGCGCAGCAACAGGTAAATGCGGCGTGCCTTGCCGCCTTCGGGCAGTTTCGGTTGCACATGCATCGTCACCCCGACGTCTCCGATTGGTTCTTTGGCCTGCCGCGCACCGTGGGCGATGTGAAACACGCAGACCGGTCAAGATCCGAATTTACCCTTATACAAACCAAAGCCGGTTTTAAATAAAGTACAGATTTTTGGAATGAGATCATGCCGATCTGTCAATCAACACCAACGCACACGCCATCAGGAAACCAACGACCCGTATAGATTACAGGCGACAGGAACAAACCTGAATGATTGATCCGATTACATTGACGGTTTTGTCTGGGCGGATGGAACAGATTGCCGACGAAATGGATGCAACGCTGTTTCGTGCGGTCTTCAACCCGATCATCGCCGTGGCGCATGATGCAAGCCACGGGCTTTACCACCTACAAATCGGCGACACACTGGTTTAGGGGAAATCGGGCCTTCCGATCTTTGTCGGTGTAATGGCCTTTGCCGTTCAAGCTGTGATTGAAAAGGCTGCCAGCGATGGCGACTTGACCGATGGGGACATCTATATTTTATTTTCAACGACGCGCATATTGGTGGCACGCATCTGTCCGATATGCAGCTTGTGCGCCCCTATTTCCGCGATGGCACGCTGTTTTGCTATCTGGCCAGCGTCGGGCATTGGCATGATGTCGGGGCGCGGTGCCGGGAAATTACAACCCATCCGCAACCGAAGCGTTCCAAGAGGCGTTTGTTCCGCCGTCCGTGAAACTGGCTTGCGCGGGGGAGATCAATCAGGACATCATAGACATATTGTTGCGCAACATCCGCCTGCCGCAAAGCGCAATGGGCGATCTGAACGACCAATTTGGGGCGTTGGATCTGGGTGTTCGACGGCTGGACGAACTGTTGAACGAATACGGGCCCGATACCGTCCGCGCCGCATTGGACGCGCTACAGGACCGGGCGGAGATTTTGATGCAATCCGAATTGACCACTTTCCCCGATGGCGGGTGGCAAGTAACCGATTATCTTGACAACGACGGGACCTAGGATGCGGCCCTGCCGATCCGGGTCACCGTCGAAATTGATGATAATGCAATGCTGCTCGATTTCGACGGTACCGCCCCCGCGACGGACGGGCCGGTCAATATTGCACTGCCGACCGCCGTTGCGACGGCCTGTGTCGCGATCAAGCACATCTTTCCCGACCTACCCGCGATTCAGGTGTGATGCGCCCGATCACCGTGCGCGTGCCTGAAGGGTCGCTGTTGGCAGCAGAGTTCCCGGCACCTGTCGGCGGATATACTGAAATCATTCTGCGCATGATCGACGTCGCCGCGCCGGAACGGGTCGTGGCCAACGCCTAAGGTACGATCAACGCGTTGTCGATCACCGGAAAACTGAAAAACGGCACCCGTTGGGTGATGTTCAGCTTTTATAGCGGTGGCCATGGCGGGTGTTCCGACTCCGAAGGCTTGAACCATGGCAACACCCCGATCAGCACGGCCACCATCCCGCCAATGGAAATTCTCGAGTCAGCCTATCCGGTGATGTTCCGCAAATGGGCGCTGCGCCCCGATAGCGCTAGAGCAGGTCGGCATCGCGGCGGCTTGGGCGCGATATACGAGATCGAGTTGCTGGAAGATCGGGCCGAGGCGTTTTTGTTTGGCGAGCGCGGGTGTTTTCCACCCTCGGGCGTCGCGGGCGGTGGCCCGGCTGCCGTCAATCAGTTTGCGTTTCAACAAGGCGACGAGTGGCAATCGCCCGAACTTACCTCAAAAATGCAAAACATATGCCTGACGCGCGGTCAAGCCGTTAGGTTGGACACACCAGGCGGCGGTGGATACGATGATCCGGCTGATCGTGATCCCTGCGCCTTGGCACAGGATGTGTCAATGGGGTATCTCACCCCTGACACCGCCACGCGGATCTATTGCCCGGCATGGATGGGTCATCGCACATGACCCGGATGATCGGTGTGGATGTCAGCGGTACGTTTACGGATGTATTTGTGCTAGACGAGGCAAAGGGCACCGCAAAAGTTGCCAAAGTGCCTACAACGCGTCCGGACCAATCCGGCGGATTTCTGGAAGGCATAGCCGCGAACACTCCGGACCTGATAAATAGCCATTATCGTTCACGGAACCACGGCAGGCACCAACGCTCTTCTGGAACGCAAAGGCGCAAAAACCGGAGTAATCACGACCATGGGTTTGGGCGACGTTCTTGAAATGCGTCGACGGGACCGGCCCCGCATATGGGGTCTGCGAGGAAGTTTCGATCCGGTCGTGCCACGTGACCTGCGAAGCTAAGCCATCAAGCGGCGTTTGGAGATCCGCTTGCCCCCGCGTTTTCCCGGGCACGCAGGGATCGATGACGGGCGGATGACGGGCAACTGTTCGCATGATCCGGTCACGGTGGCAACCGCGCAGGGCGTACAGGTTGGTCTTGCTGGTACAGGCTTTGTCGGCCAATCTCCGCCCACGCCTTTACCCCTTTGACCATCGTATAAAACCCGGGTCTCCCGGCCCGGTTCGCAGCTGCCCGTGTGGAATTTGTCGATGAAGCTTTCCTCGTCCGGGCGGGCAACGCCGTTGGATGCCATCTTGTAGCCCAGCGCACGCTTTGAGCTTTTCTTGACCCACCGTGCATCGGGATTGATACTGAAATGCACGTCCGGATCGTTGGGCGGATCGTCGGGGGCCTCCTCTTCGGCCCGGTTTTGCGGAGCACGGCAAACCCCGGCCAGAAGATCATCGTGGACACCGCTTTTCACCAAATTCATTGTGAAAACGGCAATGGGTCGTCTCATCGGGCATAGGCGCAAAGCGGTGGAGACCGCAAAAAAGCATGAAATCCAACTGCATT
>JACOMT010000167.1 GCA_014623385.1 Paracoccaceae bacterium | reverse complement strand
CGATCTGACGGCAACCCCCGGTCAGAAGATCATCACAGGTTGCGAACACGGCAACGGGTCATCGCATCGGGCACAGGCGCAAACAGATCGAGACCGCAAAACAGCATGAAATCCAACCGCAGTTGAAGAGGGCGCGCGCGCCAGCTTTGGCGAACACCACCGCCAGTCCACTGGTACGTCAATCCTGGTCAGAACGTCATTTGCACTGACAGGTCCGTCAAACCACCCCTGAACGCCTCCAAAGAGGAGGCCAGGTTGATGGTTTATTCACAATCCTCACAATTATGCACAATTATGCAGAGGTCTTTGGAATTCAGACCGGGCAAAGATCCCCTTAATGGTGTGCTTGCCACATCGATGGGGAATATTGCCAGCCTGCCCATCGGATAGTTCATGAATGCGGGTGAATTGGTTCAGCCGAGGCCTAAGGAAACAAGCAAAACCGGAAAACACCCGGCAGGGGTCACTCCGTTTCGGAGCTGGGCCCGCTCTCATATCTCGGCGAACTGTTGTGCGTTAAACCTGGCATGGATGACCGTGTTGTTGATTGAAATGTGCCCCGGGGAAATCTGCACGGCCTGGATGTTGCAATCATTGGCATTCATGTAGAATCCGCAGGAAGGTGCCCGCCGCTTTCGTGGTTTTGTCGTACAAATCGTGTATTGGGGTTTACCCCGGGAATTCCGTATGATAGCCGGAAACTATGCCTAGTCGACCGCCAAAACGGTACAGGATTGCGAACCGGTTTGCCTGCGACACAGTGCTGGATCAACGTGGACCACGTTCGATCCGTTTTGATCAGGAGCTGTTGGGGGGTCCACCGCTGAACGGCAAGCATAGGCCACGGTGGTGTTTCAGTGATGCCGCACCCCGGACCTGTCCGACCTGGAAGGTGTTTTTTGGTATGACGTTGCGGCAAAAGACCAGCTTGGTTAAGAGCTCACCACTGCTTGTCGGTTTGGACCGGGCAGTGCCCGGCAACAGCACCCTGTGCCGCCGTCAGACGATGCTGAATGCACGCCTGCCGTATCGCGTGCCGTATCGCAGCGCGCCCGTCGGCCTATTGAACCTCCTTATCGACAGCACGGGGATCAAGACCGAAGGCCCCCGCGGTAAAGGTGTAGAATGCCTATCGCGCAACCCTGGCAGAGTTGACCGAAGCTTTCCAGGCAGGCCACAAAGGCCGATCAGCAGGAACGTCCCGGCGCGGCGCATGCACGGTGCGGCGCATTGTGGACGAGATTGGGTATCTGCCGATCTTGAACGGCACGGAACATCCGCTCTTCCAGCACGTGACCGCGCGATACGCAAAAGATGCCCTGATTCTCAGCTGCAACCGTGGTTCTGTTGGCTGGGGGCGGA
This sequence comes from Paracoccaceae bacterium, assembly GCA_014623385.1. Lineage (GTDB taxonomy): Bacteria > Pseudomonadota > Alphaproteobacteria > Rhodobacterales > Rhodobacteraceae > JACOMT01. The sequence goes on along the minus strand of JACOMT010000167.1, from coordinate 3,391 downwards.
ATGCTACGCCAAGGGGGCGGGGGCGCAATTTTCGCCACCTGCATTCACCCGCCAGCAGGTGCTGCATCCATCCGGGCGGCGAGATATACAAAAGACACCCCCGGGCCACAACGGCAAAGCGGGGCTATGTGCTGTTCCGGTAAATGGCGATGGCCGCAAGCAGGTTGGGACCTGCCATACGCTACTGACAACCTTTGGCGGTGTAATCGCGGATTTTTTCCTGTCGGCCAAGACACCCTGGTACGCGCCTGCTTTGCCCGGGGCACATAGGCCAGCCCCCGGCATCGGGGCCTGCCTGTGACATTTCCGGGAACGTCGGCGACACGGATGTATAAGGCTCGTCAGGATTTAAGGCGGTTTGTAGAGGTGCAACTTGACCGCCGCCAGGTTTGTGACGGCATTATCGCACGTCTTGCAGACGACATGGACATTCCTGCCATGGTCTGTCTGAATGTCAACACAATCAGGAGCCTGGGCAAAGACGGCCTGTTCATGCCGCAGGCAGAAACGTTCTTTAGGGATATTATTGCGGATGGGGTGGCAATAGTCCTGGAGCGGGAGGGCAGGGTGCTTGGCTACAGCGTGGCCGTCCCGGAGGGAAGGCGGCATCCGGCGTTTCTTGTGGTGCGCTTCAGGCACCGGGTCGGCCTTTTATTCGGCACGGCGCTTGATCCAGAAGTCCGAAGAAATGGGTGGCAAACATGGCTGATTGATGTTCGCCTCCGGGCGTTTATGAACTGCGGATACTCCGAGGTGCAGGCCACGGTCGCGCCATTCAATCTTCCTTCGCTGATAAATCTGGTCGACAACAGCTTTCACATAGCCGGTCTGAATACCCCGTTTGGCGGACATCTGCGGTTTATCGTCTGTCATGATCTCAAATACAGGGAACAGAACACGATGCATCAATCGCCTGTGGTGGATCTGGAGCTGTCGGGGTGTCTATCCCGGCACCAGGAGCTCTTGGCAGATGGGTATCGCGGAATCAAAGTCCTAAGGGGGGCTACCGTCACCATACGATACGCAAAGTTTGATCACCTCGAAACATGAGATCGCGAAAAGACAAACGCATAAGCCTGCGACAAGGCATTACAGTGACATCCGGGATAGCACTCGTAACCGTGTCGATCATCCTGATTGCCTATGCTGAAATTCGCAGCTCAACGCGCAGTCGGCAGCATCAGGCCACATTTCAGGCGGTGAACGCGGAACTGGTGGAAACGATGCTCGCCCTGCAGCGTGAACAGCTTGGTGCCCTGGCACGGCGTGTGGTTTCTGATCGGGGGATTGACGCCGCATTCAGCGATGGTGCCCTGGAATTCGAACAAGCCCTAGATCTGGTCCGGAACCGTCGCCCGCTTGCCTTGGTCCTGGTCAACGCCTCTGGTGACATTTTAGCGCGGTCAATTGATCGGTCCGTGAGGTTGGACACATCGCTGTTTAAAATGGCCAGGCGCACGGCAACAGAAACGCGGCTCCTGGTCGGTTCCGACGGGGCACCGGTAATACTCCACCACGCTTCGGTACGGCGTGGTGACCAAATTGCGGGGACAGTTTGGGTTGCCCTGCCAATAATCAACGTCACGCGTGAGTTTTTTCCGGATATTGCGGGCCTGGCGTTCAGGTTTCCCGACGGGACTCTGAATCCGCTATACGGCAGCCGCATTAACACGACCCAAATCCCTGCCTACCCGCAGGTCTCAATCCTGAACGGGGAATCCGGCAAGCGATTCGAAGCCGTCTTCGTCCCCCTGGAGTTCGATGGCAATGACAAGGTGGGTGATCTGGTTCTGCTAAGAGACGTAACCAACGCCTTCATGCGCGAAGAGTTCATATCGCGGCTGACGCTTGTCACGGTATTTGTGATCATCCTCATATCGATTGGTTTTCTGACGCGCTCGCTCAGGCTCGGGTTTCGCCCCCTTGGTGCGGTCGTGCACCTTCTCGAGGCGATGTCCAAGGGCGATACCGGATTGCATTTCACATATCCGCTGGACCCAACTGTCCCCGCATCGAAAGAGTGTGGACCACAGAAACCCACATTCGGCACGAATGGGCCGAAAGATCCCGCGCAATACCATGAAATCGGCACACTTCTACGCGCGGTAGAGAGCTTCCGGGCCAGTATTGATGCCCAGAACGCATTGGTCATCGTGCGTGAACAGTTGGATAACGCCAGGCGAATTCAGCAATCTTTACTACCCCAGAACTTTGACTATTACCCAGAACTGGACATCTTTGGTCGCATGCGTCCGGCCTTGGAGGTTGCGGGTGATTTTTTCGATATATTCCAGTTGGACGATGGCCGGGTCGCCGCCCTGATCGCCGATGTGTCCGGCAAAGGTCTTGCGCCCGCCCTGTTCGCCTCCCAGGCAAGCGCGCTCTTGCGGGCGCAGTGCTATCAGAATTTCAATCCGGGTGACGTTATCCGCTTTTCAAATAACGCCTTGTGTGAACGCAATCCGGAAAATATGTTCTTGACCGGAATCCTGGCTTTTCTTAACCCGAAATCCGGTGAAGTGACGTTCGTGAACGCGGGGCATTGTCCGCCCGTGATAATCCGACAAAACAACTCGGTCGAACAAATGGTAACCGACCCCGAACCAATTCTCGGCATCGTTCCCGACTTTGAATGGACGACCCATCAATTCAAATTGGACCCCGGGGATCGCTTTCTTTTGTACAGCGACGGATTTGACGAGGCACAAACCATATCGGGGGAAATGCTGGGCACCCAAAAGCTCATGGATATGTTCAGGAACGCCGCACTCACCGATGACATTTCAAGCGAGCGGGTTTCAGAGATGCTGTTTGATGGAATCGATGCGTTCGCGGCGGGTGCCCCCCAAGCCGATGACATTACCATCATAACGATCCGGGTTATGCCCGAACGTTGATGACGGTGTGATCAGGCCGCTGATTGTTATGTCCCGGGCATGATGGAAACGCCCCGACCGCGTCCTCCGGGCGGTTTGCCTTGGGTCTGGTCGGGTGGCATGGTCAAACGGTGCCCCCGGATGAGATTTTGGTTCGTACCTTGGGCGACTTTATCACGAACGCACCTTGCACCTTTCTGGAGCCCTTGCCTGTCCGGTCTGGACATCCGATATTCAATTCCGATATGCAATACGGTCGCGCGGGGGCTGCCTCCTCTCCCAAAGCACAGGATGCCGGGCAAGTCACCCCACTTCCGGGCCCCAATGGCACGGGTGATGTGGGCGGTGGCATACGGACACCACACATACGGACACCCCGATTGCCGTTGGGATGGACCCCCAGTGACCACCACACCTCATCCACCAACCATCACCAAAAGACCTCTGCGTAATTTGGCGGGTTGCGGACAAACCATCAACCTGGTGTGCTGTCGGGAGGCGTTCAGGGGTGCATG
>JACOMT010000166.1 GCA_014623385.1 Paracoccaceae bacterium | reverse complement strand
CTATGTGCTCATTTAAAACGTGGTGACCCACCAGTTAGTTGTGGGTCGGGCGGTGATGGACTATGCGCGTGAACGGACTTGGGACAACGGACTTGGTACGTGGGGGCCTGCAAAATCATGTTGTTGACCGTGCAGGCACCGGGCGCGCGCCATCGCGTAAACTCCGCACGTAAATATCCGTACCCCTGGTCGGCAGTGCCTTGACCACTGTTTCAAACCACCGGCCTGTCGCTATCAGACATGTTACACCCTGGGTGTTTATAACAGTGTTTCGGTTTCCGCGCTGGCAAATGGTTCGATAACCATGCCGTTGGTGCCCAAACCAATGCTTCGACGTTGTAAAACGACAGAATTAATGCTTAATTCTGCTTGGAACGCGATAGTCCCGCGCCCGTTCGCTTTGATGTTCGGGCCGGTTTTGCCCGTAACCCTTTGATCAGGCGCGATGGTATCGTCGTTCAAATGCCTCTGGATCACCCGGAAACGCCGGATTTTTCCGTCGATCCCGGTCTTCAAAAGCGCTGGATTGAGCAATAATTTTGTCGCCTTGCCATCACGGGGCATCAGGACCGTTTCGGCACACGGGCGTGACAGACCCCATATAAATCCTTTAAAATCAAGGGCGTAATTTCACTCAGGCGTTCCATTCACCCATGGCCTGTCGGCGCTTGCCTCTGCATACCCGCCATCGGCGAAAAATATGGCGCAATCAAGGGAAATTTTTGCCGACTGACCTGGCCAGACCGGGCGCGCCATCCCGGCCCCGGATGCTGGCGGCATGAACGCCGACCATCAGCAAAAGCCCGGGGACATCCGTCACATTGATCCTTTTGCCAGAATCATAGCCGCAAGTGCCGCCACTTTCGGCAGTTTTTACACTTTGGCTATCAATCACGCCCGCCATAGGCCCGCAGCACGGTCTACCAAATTCACGAACAGCAACAGTCGGCAGACCCGCGTTCCGCCAGTCGTAAAATACCCCTGAACAGTCGTCATGAGCAGAAAATTTGTAGGTAAAGCGCGCCACTGACAGCCTGTCGCCCCGATGTAAAGAATCACATTTTCTGCATATCCGTCGTTCGAGGGTGGTCGCCAGACCGTGCTGGCGGAATCATTGGCGCGACCAGATCCGGCATGTCGCCTGGATAGCGGTCCGCTTTGCGGTTGTATTGAGCACGGGCAACATCACCCCAAGTCACCCGAACCTCCGATTCCTGATAAAATTCAGGGAATCATAACCCGATGATATCGTTCAACTGCTTTTCGGTCAGGCTCTTAAGCAGGTCGCGCCAGCTATCGGCGTTCTTCCGGAACCCGTCTATGATGGCCAACACGTCCTGCCCACCGTACTCCTGCGCACCTATAATCATCAGCATACGTTGACGATCATCATCCAAGCGACGGGTGAAACAGATCCCGTCAGCCCGGGCACTTGTCGGTCAGATTGCGCGCTTGCAACAGGGCTCGTACGGTCTCCCGCCAGGGGTGCCTTTAGCCGCGTGATCGGTCGAGCACGACAGCCCTACGGCATAGTGCCCTTCAGATACAGCCAGAGCAGCAGAGCATCCACCGGCTTTCTTCAAGGTTCGATCGCGTCCGGGCAGAAAAACGTGATGCCCGTGCCCGGCAATGAGCGCGGACATTTCCGCCTGAACCGCGGTTCCCAGCCCTGGCACCTGCCCGGATCAATTCGGTCAGAGGGTTCGGCAAAAATTCCAACGGCAGATCGAATGATGCAACAATCGACCTGGCCATGGTGGCATATCCCTTTATCTTCGGGGATTGATGGCGATTTCAGCACCGCCATGATATGCTGCCTGCTTCAGGCCATCACCAACGTTCGACTATAAAGCCCCCGCGTCACCGGATTAAATCGCAGATCCGGGTCCGGAATGGTTTTCGCATCAAAGCGCCTGAACGTCAGCCTGCCGTCCCGACTACCCCCCACGCCGCAGCCTGTTCACCAGCCCCAATATCACCTACCTGCAGCGGATGCGGGCGCACCCATCAATCCCCCAATCAAACGCCACCAGGTCAACTTCAACATTTCGCCGTCACATCCGGCTCTCTCATCCACCCCCGGACGAATCTCGCCCGGCCAATCTTCACCGGCCACCGATTGTCCTATCCTGCGTGCCTGACCTATCCACGGTATCGGCGATGCACGGGACCGTCCAGCACAGACATGGGCTGTGCATCGCCGATGCATTGCCCATGCATGACCGATTTCCTCCCCATCCCGGTTCCTGTAAATCGATCCGAACAATCCGTGCATCCGTGCCCATCCAGGCCAGGTTCGGTCAGCATCCTGCCCGAATGCTCAATTACCCCCGACATCCGCCGGGGCGATTGACACGGCCTTGATCACCGCAAACACCGAAACGCCGGGGGCAAGTCCCAATGCACAGGCAGACCGGCGCGTCACCCGCGCCAGCATCATATCCCCGCCGCAAGACAATTGAACGATCACGCCCGGGCCGCTGCCATCCCGCAGCCCGGTGATGGTCGCGGGCAGAATATTCAGCGCCGACAGGTGTTCCGGCTTGTTCCGGCTGAGCACAACATCCTGTGCCAGAACGCGCACCTGCGTCCGGGCACCGATTGGTGTGGACATGGTCGGGACAAAGACTTGTCCGCCGGACACCGCCAGCTCGGTTAACCCGTCGGCATGATGTTCTGTCACCTTCGCGGTCAGGATGGCACCGGCCTCGCGCAGGCCCAAATGCCGAACCAATCCGGGCTCGGACAACAGTCGTTCGACGGGGCCGCTGGCGATTACCCGGCCCTGTTCAATCAGCACCAGCGTCGTGGCCAGACGCGCGACCTCGGACAATGCGTGGCTGACATACAGGACCGGCAGGTCGGTCGCCCCCCGTAACTGATCCAGATAAGGCAGGATTTCCGCCTTGCGCTGCGTATCCAGCGCGACCAGCGGTTCGTCCATCAGCAAGAGTTTGGGCGCTGACAGCAATGCCCGTCCGATGGCCACCCTTTGCCGTTCCCCCCCAGATAAAGCACCCGGGTGCCGGTCGAGCAAAGAGCCGAGCCCCAAAAGATCGACCACATCGTCAAATCCGGGCTGTGGCATGCCCGGCACCGCGCGGCGCCGACTGTAGGTCAGGTTTCGCAGAACGTTCATATGCGGGAACAGTCGGGCATCCTGGAACACATACCCGACGGGTCTTTGATGCGCCGGGCGCGCCAGGTTTCGGGTGGTATCCAGCCAGACATCCCCTGCCAGCGCGATGTGACCGACATCAGGGCGTGACAGTCCTGCCACCGCGTTCACGATCGTGGTCTTGCCGCTGCCTGACCGCCCAAACAATGCGGTGACGCCGGGTGGTGCCTCAAACCGGGTCGCCAGATTGAAATCGGGCAGCCGATGCTTCAGATCCACGAACAGGGTCACAGGCCCGCCACACGCCTCGCGGCATGGCGGCTGATCCGTTCGGACAGCATCAGCGCGCCCATCGCCACGATGACCGAAACGATGACCAGGCGAAATGCCGCAGGCTCACCGCCGGGCACTTGCAAAAACGTATAGATGGCCGAAGGAACGGTCTGGGTCTGGCCCGGAATGTTCGACACAAAGGTTATCGTGGCACCAAACTCCCCCATTGCTTTGGCAAAGGCCAAAACCAGACCGGCCAAAATTCCGGGCAGGACCAGGGGTAAGGTGACGGTCGCGAACACGCGCAAGGGCGAGGCCCCCAGGGTTGCGGCGGCTTGTTCAAGTTTTGGGTCCACCGCCTCGATCGACAGCCGGATGGCCCGCACCATCAACGGGAACCCCATCACCGCCGCTGCCAGCACCACGCCGGTCCAGCGAAAAGCCAAAACTAGCCCAAGGTTCCGTTCCAGCCAAGCACCCAGAACGGCATTCGAACCAAAAACCAGCAGCAACAGAAATCCCGTGACCACCGGTGGCAGCACCAGGGGCAGGTGCACAAGCCCGTTCAGGATGGTTTTACCTGGAAAGGACCACCGTGCCAGCGCATAAGCCACCCAGATACCGAATGGCAGGCTCAGCACGCTGGCCCAAAGCGAAACTTTCACTGACAAGAGAACAGCCTGCCATTCTGCAGGTCCAAACACCCCCATCATTCGGGCCATCCCGGGGACAGAAATCCGTGGCGGGCCAGGATGGTTTTGGCCGTGTCTGACCGAAGATAGTCCAAAAACGCATCCGCAGTGTCGGACGCGCTCGTTGTTCGTGCCACGGGGTAGAGGATTTGCTCATGGCTGCTTGGCGGAAACAGGCCCAACAGACGCACCGCCGGTTCGGCCTGTGCATCGGTGGCAAAGACAATGCCGAATGGGGCGTCACCCGTTGCCACCAGCCGCAGCGCTGAACGCGCGTTGTACGTCTGCGCCACTCGGTCCACCACCTGATCCCAAATTCCCAGGGCCTGCAATGCGTCACGCCCATAAATCCCCGCAGGCACCGAATCAACAAGGGCCATCGCCAGATACCCCGATCCCAGAAAATCGGAAAGCGGGAAACCGGGTGCCGGGCGCAGCTCGCCGACCCACCCGGCAGGCGCGATCAAAGCCAACCGGTTCGAGGCGAGCGCGAACTGGCTGGCCCTGTCCACTTTGCCCCGATCCAGCAGATATGCCATCCATTGGGTATTGGCCGATATGAACACATCGGCGGGTGCGCCATAATCGATTTGCCGTGCCAGGGCTGAACTGCCCGCGTGGGACAGAACCACCGACTGGCCCGTATCCGCCACATAGGCCGATGCGATATCATCTAGGGCCGTTTTCATGCTGGACGCCGCGAACACCACCGGATCGGCCACAACAACATGCACCTGTGCCACAGCCAAGCCCAGCCCCAGAGCCGCTGCGCGTTTCCACTTTTGCCATTGGGTTTTCATACCGGACATAGAACAAATCCGCCGGGTTGGACGCAACCGGTCACGCTAGGGCGGGATCAATCGCAGGCTGGGCATGAGATAAATCCCGGTCGCTTCATTAACCGGGTCGTCATCCAACCCCTCATTCGAATTCTTGTACCAGAATGCGTAGTACCCGGCAATGCCGCGATTACCTGCCGTTTTTGCGGTTCTGTCATGTCTGGGCGCGTGTTCAGGGTTGCTTACCCGCGTCACGTATGATCCCGGACAACAGACCAGACCGGCCTTGTATCCACGCACCACAATCCAGCCCCGCCATTTCGCGGATGATCCGGCACCGAATCAACCGTGCGTTTTCATGATGCATGGTGCCATAGGGATCAACGTCAGGTTGGGCATTGTCCCGTCCGGATGTGCGATTGTATCGGACCAGCGCACGTCGCCCAACCGGTTCCATGCCGTCCGGGAAACCGCCCACGCTATCTCTGTGCGACAGGGAATGGGGTACCGGCGGGAAGATCGCCGGATTGCACAGGCACAATGACCATTTCGATGCGATCACACGGAACAGGTGGCTGAACAAACGCGACCATTTCGCTGTGTTTGGGCAGACAGTACCATTTCCACCATTTCCCACCGTCATCTGCCACCCACCGGGGAAAGGGGCATAGCACAGGACGCACCGGTCCGCCTGTGCGGCATGGCATCCGGGATGGCCGCCGGACACAGAGTCGGCGAACAACCACGCACATCCGAACCGGGTGCGCTTTCCGTCATGGCGCACATGGTGCGGCGAATCGGATCGCCGGACTTCCCCGGTCCAGGCCCGGTAACACCGGGGTTCGACAAAGTCATCCTTGTTCTGCGACAGACAGTTCATCAGCAGATCTGCGCCACGGTACAAAGGATACACTGTGCCGTGTTCCGGGTACAAGAAACCGCCTAATCTCACCGTCCCGCTTTGGCTATGCGCTTGGCCGGGCAGAATCAAACCGCTTTTCCAGATTTCTGACCCAGAACCCGTTTGGCACTTGAAGCATCGGCGAATTCTGGATATTCAAGGTGCTATCTGGATACGCAAGGTGCTGTGCCCCTATAGCTCAGCTGGTAGAGCAACTGATTTGTAATCAGTAGGTCCGCGGTTCGAGTCCGTGTGGGGGCACCAATTTTCCGAAAATATTAATAAAACCAGCATCTTGCCAAAAGTAAGACATGAAATAGGAATGTTCCGCCCCACCCAGAGGTGTTGCTGTCCGAACGTTTTGAAGGGGTCAGGCGCGACGCGCGTTGCCAGTCTGCCCCCCGGATTGCACCGTAACCGCAACACTCGTTCACCGCGCAAGGTGCATGGTTTTCCCCCTTGCGTGCGGGGGAAACCATGCCAACGGGGTGCCAGGCACCCCTCTTGTCATCCGGTGCACCCCACATGGGATCAACATCGATAGAAACCTATTTCACCGTGGTCAAAGTATTTATTCCATGCCTCCGATTTCGTCACGACGTGCCACCATCACCGCCAACAATTCCACCACTTGCTTACGACGGTAGTCCGCAGTGCTGGGCGTAACCCGGATGTGTACCATGCCGTCCAAGCCATTACTGCGTTCTGCATGAAACATGTATCGCCTCCCCGGAGTTGCCTTTGCTCGAATAAGGGAAAAACCGGATTCCGCGCCAACACACTACGATTGGCATCAATCCGCCCCTGCACGGGTCCTCCCGGATCCGCAACCCGACCCGCATAGGGTGTTCAACGGTGTCGCGGAATGCCACCGTGCCCGTGTGTGGTGTGTTGTCCCGTGTGTTGCCCCGTGTTTTATGGGTCGTTCACCTGTCATCCGATCACCCTGTTGATGCTCAAAAAATCGCGGCCAGTGGGCATGCAGAACAGGCAGCGCCCATCGCTGGCATCGGCCCATAGTTGCCCAATTCGCCGCTTGGGCGCGGCCTGGTCATAGCGATCCCCGCCCTTATACTCGATCACAAGAATGCGGTCATCCCGCAGCATGGCGATAAAGTCGGGATAGAATTTGCCACCGGAAAGTTGCAGCCAGAAAGACGTATGCTTGCGTTCAACATTCCTGATCCAGTACCGGACATCCTTATGCCGGTCGATATAAATGGCACAGTCGAATTCCTCGCCTTCAGGTTTCAGGTCGCCAATCAGGGGCGTATAGTGCTTGTTAAAGGCTGTCCCACCCGCATAGGGCTGGTTATAGGCATAGTTGGCCTCATCAAGGATCAACCCCAGCTCGGCACTGGTCGCAAAGTCCTCTGCGTTGACAGGGAACAGCGCATCATAGGCGGTGTGCTCACGATCCTCGCGCAGCTCGCCGATCACACCCGCAATCACCTTGCGCAGCTCGTATCTGTCCCGGACCAGCACATCCAGCTCAATCCCCGATACCACAAGCGCCTCGAGCGCGGCCGAAATGAACCGCACCGCGCTGGGCTTGGTCACATCCGCATGCGGGATGCCCCTGTCCAGCCAGTGTACCAGCCGTGGCAGGGTCCAGCCGTGCTCCTGCGTGACCCCGCTTAACGCGCCCTGCATATGCCGTACAAATCGAATTTCCACCTTGCCGCTGTCCGTCACGTCAATCTGCCCGGACTGGCGTTCATCCACCGCCCTGAACCGTTCAACAATCGGGGCGGGGTCGCATGCATCCAGCCGCCACGGCAGGCCCAGAAAATGATCCTGATCAAACAGCTCCAGCCGCCCCTGTTTCCAGATCCCAAGGCGCGGCACGATGAAGGTTGGCCTGGCTTCCCCGGTCGCGGCAGAGGTCTGGAAATTATTCGACCTGGCATAGAGCCGGTCAATCACCCGTTCCAGCCGGGGCAGTTTCGCACTGGCCAGATGCAACAGGTTGCGTCCCTCGCGGCTCATCTGCCCCTTATAGACGATGGTTCGGGCCTCGGGGTCGAACGACACCCGTGACCGGATCGGGGTGGGCAGCTGTTCAAACACATCTGCAAGCGCCTCGGCCGTCACCGCCGCGTCGTCAATCGCATCCGAGATATGGCTTGTGTCATGCGCGGCCATGTCAAACCCCGGATTGCCTTGCGCCGAAATCACGCCATCAGCCTCCAGCCGGTTGAATCCCGCCCCCTCGACAAGACCATCCCGCAAGCGCTGGGCGGCGGCGTCAAAGCTGGCAGAGGCCACATAGGCATAGGCCCGGTTCAGGGCGTCCCGCTGTTTCAGGCGGGCTTGGGGCATGCGCAGCACGCGCCCCAGGATCTGTTCAATCGCCGTCCTGGATGTTTGCTCTGCTACCGAACACAATACATACGCAAAGGGACAGTCCCACCCCTCTTTCAGCTTCTGAACCGTGATGATGTGGCGGATCGGGCAATCGGGGGCGTTCAGGTCCACCTTGTCAATCTCGGTCCTGTTGCCTGTCACCACCGCGATCTGTTCCTCTGGCACGCATTTGTCCCCAATCAGATGGGACCTGAGCACGTCCACCGTGATCCGGTGCGGATCGGCCCTGGAATTCGCCTGTGCCTGAAACAGCAGGATGGGGCGAATATACTCGCCGGTTTCGGCACATTCCGCCTGTGCCGCTTGCTCCAGCCAGTGTCGGCAATCCAGCGCCGCCCCAACCGTTTTGCGCCAGTCCCGATCCGTGGTCAGGCGGATCGGTAGCTTGATCATCTGCTCGGCTTTGAGGTCCGCCGCCGAAACCGAATGCAGGATGTTCGAGGCGTGAATATCCCTGGACGGGTCATGCGCCGTCCGGGGCGTGGCCGTGATCTCCAGAACAAGGCTTGGCTCAAACCGCGCCAGCGTGTCGAACGAAAGCGATGTCCGGGCATTATGCGCCTCGTCCACAATCACCATTGGACGGTGCAGCCTCAGCAAGTTCGAAAACGAGGCAATGGGCCGCGTCGCGTCCCCGGCCTGATCCAGCCTTGCGCGCTGGTCTTGCGACAGGCCGGAAAAATGATCCATCAACGCGCCGTTATCCGCGTAAACCTTCAGCCCCTCCTTGTCGTCACGCCGGAATGACTGGATGGTCGCAACGATGATGCACGCCCCGCCTTCGGCATCGGCACGTGATAGGGACAGGGCCTCGCCCCGCGTCAGGATCAGGACATTCTGCCCAAAGTCCCGTGCCAGTGCCGTGTGATAGGGGTGTTCCCAATTTTTCAGCGCCGCCACAGTCTGCTCCAGAATGGGCGTACTGGGGACCAGCCACAAAACCATCGGGTTCGGGACGCACAGAAACGCCCGCGCCGCAATCCCCACCGTATGCGCCGCCAACAGGGTTTTGCCCCCGCCTGTGGGCACCCGCAGACACACATAGGGCGTCCCCTCTGCCACATGGGGTGCCTGTCGATAGGGCAGGCCGGTATACCGGACAAAGGCGGTTGCACCCCCGCACCGGTTCGCAAGGGACAGATAATCCCGGAACGCATCCAGCAACCGGGCCTGATACGCTTTCAGTGTAAAGTTCGCCGCCCCCAATTCACGCCCCCTCGACTTTATAGGGGATTTGCTTGAAAATAACACCTGCCTCGGCCAGCCGTTCCGGCCCCACTGTACAGCCCTCGCCATAAACGACCCGCGCGCCATCAAATCCCTGTTCCGGGTCCGGCAGGCTTTGCAACAGCGCGGGGTTCAGCACGTTCCCCGCCGCCTCGCGGGCACAGCCGGGTTCGGCGGGCGAGAACAACAGATACACCGCCTTGCCCCGGTATGCCCCCAGATACGGCGTGCCCCCCGGTGCCCTGGCGGGGATGGGTATGCCGCATTCGGTGAAAAACACATGCGCGGCCAGATCGGGAAACGTCACCCCCGCGCCAATATCACCAAACGCATCAAACAGCGGTACGCCAAGGCGGCAATAACGAAAACCCCCGCCCAGCCCCTCAACCGGCTGTTCCGGGTTCCCGCCCTTGTTATAGCCATTGATCACCCGCCGCAGCCGTTCTGCCGTCACGTTCCGGGCAATCTCTTGCTCCATCTCTATCAGAATGAACCGTCGGCTCCCGCCATCCTGTTTGTTCAGGTCCAGAACCGCATGACCCGTAGTCCCGGAACCGGCGAAGGAATCGAGGATCAGGTCTTCTTTGTCAGTTAACCAAAAGATTATTCGCTGGATGATCTTAACGCTTTTTTCAGTATCAAACGTAGTTTCTGAACCGCTCAAAAGTAGATCCATCCAATTGTCACTAGATAACTTTCCCTCTCTCGGCGGGACATAATATTGTACATTCCCTTCGTCGTTTTGTCGGACAAAATCAAGTTTCGCGTTGGTTGCTGCAAGATGTTCGAGATACCATTCATCTAGCGTGAAATTGTCAGCTTGTAAAAGATACTCTTTGTAATTCTGCACAGCTTTGGCAGTGCGATTTTTCTCCCAACGCCATTGACCAGTGGTTGGGCTATGGTCGAACAATGGATACCGCATAGTATGACGATCAGTTCCGCGCCAAAAGGTATCCCACTTTCCGGGTTTTTCGACATCAGTGCCAATTGTGAGTTTTGGGAACCGGGTTGAGCTTCGCTTTGCATAAAGAAGTATATATTCATGTCCCTGAGAAAGACTATCTATATCTTTAAATTGCGACTGTACGCTCTTTATCCCACGACGTACTGCAATTGTGTTTTTGTGGCATAACGGGCCATAGATTTCATCTAGAAGCATCTTCGCGTGATGAATTTCGTGCCCATCAATACTGACAAAAATCACCCCGTCTTCCCGCAGAAACTCGCGTAGCAGGCGCAAACGGGGGTACATCATGCACAGCCACTTGTCATGCCGGGACAGGTCCTCGGCCTCCCGGCCTACCACCTTGCCCAGCCAGGCCCGAATATCCGGTGCATTCACGTTGTCATTGTAAACCCAACCCTCATTGCCCGTGTTATAGGGCGGGTCGATATAAACGCATTTCACCTTGCCCGCGTAATACGGCAACAGTGCCTTCAGTGCCTC
>JACOMT010000165.1:11991-21419 GCA_014623385.1 Paracoccaceae bacterium | reverse complement strand
CACGGGCTTTGTGGAACGCCTTTTGCGGCTGGTCGGCCTGTGGACCGGGCGGTGTCGTATTGCATGCCCCTGTGCCGCCCCCGACAGATACCCGGCGTGAACCTGCCATATCGCGACGAAGCCGACCCGACCCGACGCATCAATTGATAGCAGCGGTATCAAGGCCGAGGGTAAAGGCGAATGGAACGCTTGCAAGCATCGCCGCCTCCGGCACAGAATACAACATCGAGATTGACGAGGATACGGCTGGAAGTCTGGACTGTCAAAGGTTGGTAATGCGCCCATGCTGCCAGAGTTGCCCGACCGGATTCCTGGATGCCATTGCAGCACGCGGCGCTCATGCTGTCATACCCCCGCGAAACATGCCAAACCCCGAAAGCCGCGCAAGCACGGGTACCATCCGCCAGGAATGAGGCGGTCAATGCCTGCGCGTTCCCGGGGGCGCGCCATCCGGCGGTGATGCAGCGGATACCACCGCCGTGCCCGTGTCGAGACAGGCATGCACCGGGACGTATTGCGTGCAACTGTCGGGGCAAAGCGGCAAAGCCTGATGGGCAATCGCGAAAATCCGGAACCGCATCGCTGTGCCCAACCTTCGGCCACATAAAAGTGCTTTTGAGGCTGATGGCCAGTCATAGCCTGGAGGTTAGGAAAGCTCTGATGGCCGATTTCTACCAGGAACCATAATCTTCTTGAACTGCTGCAGGAAGCGTTTGGGTTTGGGGCTCATGTAGCCCAAAAATGAAGTGCATCGTCTGTCCCGACTTGGCGTTTGACAGCCCTGCCAATTTTGATGTAGGCATGGATAAGTCGACCGTCGCATTACCTATACCGTCGATGACGACGGCAAACGCATCGGCCACATCGAGGATCGGGACTTGGACGGCAATGAGAGGCCCGCGGCTGTTTCGCGGTTATATACACTTGGTGCGAAGATAATTCGGATGTACGTGGATCACGAAAAGCGGTTTGTTTTTTTACATATCCCCAAAACCGCCGGGATGAGCATTTTAAATGCTCTTGGCACTTCCGACCGCGACTGCGACTCGCACGGGTTGCCTGATCGGCTTGACCCAAAACTGATGGGGTATGTTCGGTTCTGTTTCGTGCGTAATCCCTATGAACGGGTCTTATCGGCCTATTTGTATTCCAAACGTATGGCCGAAGCCGGGCGTGGTGTCAAAAATCATTTCGTACGCCGTAAAATTCTGAAATATAAATATGACAGCTTCAGTGATTTTGTGGTGTATGGGATGACTGAAGAATTAGTAAACCGCAATCTGCATTTCCAAAAGCAACTTCGCTGGATCCGGATAGGGTGCCCCAATTTTATCGGCCGTCTGGAAACCATCGATGACGATATTGACCGCGTAAGTAAGCTGATCGGTCAGACGCTGGTGTTGGGCAGAAAAAATGCCTCTTATAATAGAGAGGAACGTAAGGCGCGTCGGGCAAGCGGGATTACATATCGGAATGAATACAACAGTAAAGCCAAGCGAAAGATCCATGAACTTTATGCCGATGATCTGCGGTACCTGAACTATAAGTTCTTTGAGCACTAGGTTCCAGGGTATGACGGGTGACCATGCATATCAATGGTGTGAACACCGGTTCATTTGTTTCCCACATCCCCAATCTGAAGGCCCTGGGGGCAGGCCACAGCGTGTGGCACTGCAAACGGCTGACCGCCCGGCAGATATGCTATGTTCGCTTTGCCTTTGCGCACAACCCGTTTGACCAAGCCGTTTGACCGGGTAGTGTCGGCCCGGGCTGTATCCGTCGGCGGATTGTTGCGGGGTGTGTCCGTGCAAAACGCCCCTGTGGCGGAAAGTTCGGGCGGTGGGTCAAATAGCCACTTTGGCACATTTGTCGGCTCCGGGATGCAGGGCGGTGAGGCGGATTATGCCGGTCTTTTGAAATGCCCGATCAGAATCGGGCCCGCATCGAGCGGGTGTTGGGAACAGACCCGACGCTGAAGCATAATGCCATCTGGTCACAGGCCCGCAAACGGCATCAGGATCAAGGATAGCACGCGGCATAAACCAAAGCGGCCCGGGACAGGACCCCGATGACCCCGCGCATCCGGGATACCGGGTCTGACCGGGACGCCGCCCGGTCAATCGCGCCACAGCCGCCCGGTCAGGTGATGGCCCAGACACCAGGCGGATTTGGCCCGCGACAGGCCCTCGGTCTGACGATACATCCGCCATGTGGCCATCAGCGCCCGTCCGCGCTGCGCCGATAGCGACCCCGCGCTGCGATAATGGGTTGCAAGCGGGTCGGTCAGCCCATAGGCAAAGGGCAGACGGCGCAACAGTGCCAGCCAGAGCGCGTAATCCTGGCGCAAGGTCAGGTGGGGCATCTCGACGCGTCCCAGCTGATGCCGATCATAGATCGCGGTCAGACAGCCGATGACATTACCCCGCAGCAACCTGTCATGGGATACGCGGGCGGGCGGTACCACGGCCTGTCGCGCCCCGCTATCGGCGGATTGGTACCAAAAACCGGTATAGGTAAAGGCATGGCCCCGCGCCTGCATGAACCCCACCTGCCGCGCCAGTTTGTCAGGGGTCCAGGTGTCATCGGCGTCCAGAAAGGCGATGTATCGGCCCCTTGCCGCGCGGATGGCCCGGTTGCGGGCCACCGCCGCGCCCCGATTGACTACATGCCGGTGCACCAGAATGCGCGGGTCATCGCGCATATGGGCAGCCGCGAGTTCCGCGGTGGCGTCCCGGCTGCCATCATCCACGATCCGCAATTCGAATTTGTCAAACTGCTGCGCCCGCACCGATTCTATGGCGCGATCAAGTGTCGCAGCGGCCTGATAGGCGGGCATGACAATGGTGACGCAGGGCGTGTCGAAGGTTTTTGCCAAAATTTCTGAACCCGATTTCTGAACCCGGTGCCTGCTGGCACATGCAGGTTCTATACAGTTGACTCGCCAGAGCGGTACACTTACTTGAAGGCTCGCGGCCTCAATAGCTGGAATTCAGATGGTAGGGATGAAAAAAAAACCGGTACAAGTAATCGCCGAGATCGGCTGTAACCACAAAGGTGACATGGAAATCGCCAAAGAGATGATCCGTGTCGCAGCCCATGTGTGCAAGGCGGATATTGCAAAATTTCAAAAACGCACCAATCGTGAGCTGCTGACTCCTGATCAATACAACTGTCCGCACCCGGTGCCTGGGAACTCTTATGGCGATACCTATGGTGCGCACCGGGATTTTCTGGAATTTGACACCGAGCAGCACAAGGAACTGATCGAAGAGTGCAAGAACAACGGCATTGTCTATTCGACCAGCGTCTGGGACCTGACCTCGGCCAGGGAAATGGTGGAGCTGAACCCGCTGCTGTTGAAAATCCCGTCGGCCGCCAACCAGCATTTCGAGATGCAGGGCTATCTGTGCGAAAACTTCGCCGGTGAAATCCACGTTTCGACCGGCATGTCAACCGGGGACGAGATCAGGAACATCATTGCCTTTTACGAAAAGCGCGGCCGCGCCAGGGACCTGGTGGTTTACAGCTGCACCTCGGGTTATCCGGTGGCGTTCAGGGATACCTGCCTGTTCGAAATCAAGAGGCTGATGGAACAATACGGCCACCGCGTCAAAGGCATCGGGTTCTCAGGGCACCACCTGGGCATTGCCGCCGATATCGCCGCCCTGGCCGTCGGCCGGTCGCTGCAGGCCGAAGGCAAGGGCGCATTCACACATATTGAGCGTCACTTCACCCTGGACCGGACCTGGAAGGGCACCGACCACGCCGCCAGCCTGGAATCGGATGGGCTGCGCCGCATGTGCCGCGACCTGAAAAACGTCGACATGGCGCTGGAATACAAATCCGAGGATATCCTGCCGGTCGAACAGATTCAGCGCGACAAACTGAAATGGATTCCAAAGTACCACGTCGGTATGGACAGCTGAGCCCGGCTTTACCGGCCCCCGTATCACGTTGCTTGCCCCATCCACCGGGGCGGGCGGTTTGGGGGGGTGGCAGGGATCCGGCCAATGTCGCCCGCAAACCAGACTTTGTTACACAAATCGGGTGAGCATCGGACATCCCCTTTTCCCCGGCCCTTTCCCCCGGCCCTTTCCCCGGACGGGGGTTATGCTACGGCCTCTGTGACGGGTATGCCAGGGGCGGTGTAGAGGTTAAAAACGGCGATGCAGCTCCGGATTTTGCCCTGCGGACCCCGCCCATCAGGCTTTGCCCCGACAGCTGCACGCAATGCGTCCCGGTGCATCCGGGTCTCGACCCGGGCACGGCGGTGGTATCCGCTGCATCACCGCCGGATGGCGCGCCCCCGGGAACGCGCAGGCATTGACCGCCCCATTCCGGGCGACGGCATCCGTGCTTGTGGGCTTTCCAGGGTTTGGCATGTTTCGCGGGGGTATAGGCGATATGAGCACCGCGTGCTGCAATGGCATCATGGCATTTGCCGGTGTCTTGGGGTTCATCCGCGGCCCCGTCTGCGGTCACTGATCCGATGTCCTGACCCACAGGAATCCGGTCGGGCAACTCTGGGCAGCATGGGCGCATCACCAACCTTCGACAGCCCAAACTTCCAGCCGTGTCCCCGTCAATCCCGCTGTTGTATCTGTACCGGATGCGGCAATGTTTGCGAGCGTTTCATTCGCCTTCACCCCCGTCTGTCGGGTATCTGTCAGCGACGGCACAGGGTCCTGCAATGCGACACTGCCCGTCACCGCCTGTGGGTGTCCTTGGCCGACCAGCCGCAAAAGGTGTTCCACAAAGCCCGTGGTTTGCCAGACAGGACATTCAGCATTAGGCATGTCCGGGTCGCGGCAGCACTGAACCACTGTTGTCCCCGCGTTTGCCTGCCCGGACTATCCCGGGGTCGAACCTGATCGATTCGGCCACCGCGCTGGGGTCAAACAGTGAACCCCTCACGGCATTTATGCAACAAAGCCCCCAAAAATCTAGATATAGAGGATATAACGATAATAGCGCCGCAACAGCAGGAGGCCAAAAAACATCGGGATTGTCGCAAAAATCGCCACATATACAGGCGATACGTATTCCGGATTGTAATACGAGAAAAAGCCGCTGCGGCTCATCCCGGTCAGGTGAATAAGCGGATTCCACCACAAGACGGTCTGCGCAAGGCTGGGCAGTTCTTCGTAAATGTACAGAACAGCAGACAGGATCAGCAAAGGCCCGGTGAAAATGCCCCAGGCAATCCGGTAGAGCGGCAGCAGGCTGAAGAGATAACAGTTCAGCACACCAACACCCACCGCCAGAAACGCCGCAAGCGAAAAGGCCGTAAGGATAGGGCCAAAGTCCAGCAGCATCGGGCGGGTGTCCTGGAATGCGTAAATCCCGGTGAGGATGACCACCGATACCACAGTATTGGTCAGTACGCCGAGCAGGAACCGGGCCAGCAACGCATCGATAAACGTCACCCGCGGATAGACCAGCAACGCCTTGGAAAACTGGATAGAGGTCGCTATCTGCCCCGACACAGCTGCGAACATGCGAAACGGCAGGATCGCGGTTGCATAAAACACCATGAAACTTGTCCCCAGCGACGGCGAACGCTGGATCAGCCCAAAGACATAAGACAAAAACGTGATCAGGATCAGCGGCTGCAGGAGCGCCCAGACATAGCCCCCCGGCGAGCGTCCATAGGTGGTTGTCATTTCGCGTATCATCAGCGCGATGACAGCACGCGGCAGCTGGAACCGCGTAAGCCTGGGGCGCGAGGATGAATCAAACGGGGCTTCGGTGATGGTCATAACCTCTGGTAGTATTCGTTGAACTGTGATAGCAACACCATGTGCACTGTATACTGAACCTGAACCATGATCTTGACAAATACTCAATCCTCTTCGACAGATGCGACCGATTTTGCAGGCAACGACCCCGCCGCACCGGCCCCACGGCGCAAGAAAAGGCGCAAGCCGGGTTTCACCGAAGATATCCGACCCGAACGGCAAGCCGCACCGGCCTCACGGCACAAGAAAAGGCGCAAGGCCGCTGCTCGGGGGGAAACCGTTGTAATACGCCCGGTCGCGCCGAGGGCACGCACCCGCACCCGTCATTGGGGTTTGGTCCTGAGCTTTGTTCTCTTTGCCTGCCTGCCGCCCGTGGGGATTTACTGGTATCTGTACGAACGGGCCATGGATCAGTATGCTTCGACCCTCGGCTTCACGGTGCGTCGCGAGGAAGCACCGGCTGCAACAGATATTCTAACCAACCTGACCGGGCTTTCCGGTGCCAGCTCAGCCGACAGCGATATTCTGTATGAATTTATCCAGAGCCAGGAATTGGTGCGCAAAGTCGATGAGCGGTTGGATCTGCGCAGCCTGTATGCCGCCCATTATAACCAGGACTTCTGGTTCGGATTGAAACCGGATGCCACGATTGAGGAGCTGACCAGCCATTGGCACCGCATGGTCCGGGTTTCCTACGAACCAGGTTCCGGGCTGATTTCGCTGCAGGCACTGGCCTTTACCGCCGGGGACGCCACCGCCATTGCCCAGGCAATCTATGCCGAAAGCCTCAACATGATCAACCAGCTATCCGCCATCGCCCGGGCGGATGTGACCCGATATGCCGAAGAAGACCTGAACCAGGCGGTCGAGCGGCTGGTCGTCGCGCGTCAGGCCATCACCGATTTCCGGTCACGCACACAGATTGCGGACCCGCAATCGGATATCCAGGTGCAGATGGGGCTGTTGACCACGCTGCAACAGGAACTGGCCACCGAGCTGATCAACTATGATCTCTTGCAGGAAACAACCCGGGAAAGTGACCCGCGCATCACCGAGGCGAAACGGCGGATTGACGCAATCCGAGCGCTGATTGACGCAGAGCGCAAGAAATTCGGGGTTGGCGGCCAAGGTCCCGGTGGCGAGGATTATGCCACGCTGATTTCGGAATTCGAGCGCCTCACCGTGGACCGGGAATTTGCCGAACAAACCTATGTGGCGGCGCTCGCGGCTTTTGATTCCGCCCGCGCCGAGGCCCAACGGCAAAGCCGATACCTGGCCGCCTATGTCCAGCCAACCCGCCCGGAAAGCCCGGAATACCCGCAACGCGAGGTCATCCTGGGTCTGTCTATCCTGTTTTCCATTGTCTTCTGGGCGGTTCTGGCGCTGATCTATTACAGCCTGCGTGATCGCCGCTGAGCCACGTTGTGACAGCATGATTGAACTGCGCAACCTCACAAAGACCTTCCCGGCCCGGCGCGGCTGCAAGGTGGTGATCGATAATGCCAATATCCGGTTTCCAACGGGCCGCTCCGTGGGCTTGATGGGCCGAAACGGGTCCGGGAAAACAACCCTGTTGCAGATCATCGCGGGCGTGATGGACCACGATAAAGGCGAGGTTCTGACCGACGGTACCATATCCTATCCTGTGGGTTTTGCAGGAAGTTTTCACAAAGACCTGACCGGAGCGCAGAATGTCCGCTTTGTCGCGCGGGTCTACGGTATCGAAACCGACGAGCTGGTGCGCTTTGTCGAGGATTTCGTCGAACTGGGGGATAATTTCCATATCCCCGTGCGGCACTATTCCGCAGGGATGCGATCCCGCCTGACCTTTGGGGTATCAATGGGCATTTATTTCGACACCTATCTGATTGACGAGGTGGTCAGCGTCGGGGATGCGGCCTTTCGCAAAAAAAGCTCCTTAGTGTTTCAGGACAGAATGAAACGGTCCAGTGCCATTTTCGTAAGTCATAACCTGAGAAACGTGCGCAATCTCTGCGATGCGGGGGCCGTGATCGAGGACGGCAGCCTGATGTATTTTGACAATCTCGAAGAGGCCATCACCCTGCACCTGGACAACATGCAGCGGTTTGGCAAAGAATCAACAAAAGGGTAATCCCATGCCCGGGGTTCGGGCAGGTGCCAGTGCCCCGGGCCTGTATACCGTCGGCTGCCGATGGCGTTCAAATCCTCAAGCACATGTGCGTATCGCCCTCAAGCGAGTCGTCGCCCGCCCCGCCGTGGCGGCGGTTGTTGCCGTCATTGCCTGTCAAGCTGTCATTTTGTGCCGACCCAAGGATGCTCTCGATGTCGGTCAACGTGTCGCCGTCGGCGTGCCCGCCGCTACCCGTGCCTTGCCGTTACACGTTCCCCGGACTCCCCGTACATGACCCTGTTACCGTCGGCGGTCAGGTCAGCATCCGGTCCGCCGACGATCAGGTCGTTGCCGCCCGCACGTAGATCCTGTCATCCCCGGCCCAGATCCTTGATATTATCTTCACCTTCGGCACCCTCGAAGCATTGCTTTTCCCTCTGTCCTGCTTCTATCGTCATCGCTTGCCTACTGCTTTCCAATGGCTTTCCCGGCATCAAAGCCGGATTTTAAAAAATCCCGCGAAACCTGTCCCTGTCGGGGCGTTCATGTAAACCCCGGCTGTCCGCTGGCGTCAGAGAATGAGATAGAAATCATCCGCTGTCAGCGCGCTGGCATCGTAGTCCAAAAGCGGAACAGTGGGTGGAATCCGTTAGCCACCCCAATGTGATTACGGCGTCATCGCCGTTTTGTTCTATAATCAGGTCATCGAACGGTTTCTTGCCGGAATAAGAACCATAGAACGTATTCCCGTCGCCATGTATTTCGATGATATCCCCGTCTTCAAAGTCCCGGATTGTGTTGTTGCCCGAATCGACCCCCTGCTGGTCAGTTGCCCCGAACAGGAAGGTATCCGCGCCCGCACCGTCTATGAGCAAGTCATCGCCCCTGCCGCCGTTTAGAAAATCATCATCCGCGCCGCCCCACGGCCGGTCGTCGCCCTCCGGACATGGTCATCTGAGCAGGTACGCACAGAAGCCGGGTTCGACGCGGGTTTCTGGCCCGCCTTCCCCGCCTGGCTGGTCCCGATCCTGACGGGGGACTTTGATCAATCCTTGATCACTGGCTGCAATATCTGGCCAGAGCTTGTCACGGTCATGTCCTGCACGGTTCCGCTTGCCTTGCTTGGTCTTGCCATCGGCTTTGCCATTCCGGTTCCGCTGGCCCTGTTGGCAACGAAGCGACCCGGTGGCTGGCTCGACCCATGCGCCGCGGCCCTTGGTCTCTATCGGTGTCACGGTCCTGCAATAACTGGCTCGGGCTGCTTTTGACCTTGCTCTTTGCGGTCCATCTGGGATGGTTACCCGCGATGGGTGCCCGTACGCCCGCACATGTGATCATCCCGGCCTTGACCTTGGGGCTCGCTGTTGTCGGCGGTGCTGGCGCGCATTCTCCGCTCTGGCATCCTGGAGGCACGCGGACAGCTCGGTGGTGCCGCGTGGCCATACACGCCGCCATCCCCGTTGTCACGGTTTCTGACCTGGAGCTGGTCTTTCTACCTGAAGGTGCGGTAATGGTTAAAGTGATCTTTTCCCTTCCAGGCCTTGGAAGCTTGCTTGTCGGTGCCATCGAAGCGCGGGATTTCCCAAAAATGCAGGCGG
>JACOMT010000165.1:0-11912 GCA_014623385.1 Paracoccaceae bacterium | reverse complement strand
CTGTGCCGTTCGTCACGGGGAACCTGTTGGGCGACCTTCGCTATCGTCTGATCGACCCGCGGACCGGGGTGCCGGATGCGTAGTGTCGCCGTCCCCCTCGTTGCCCTGGCGGTGTCCGGGTCGTTTCTGGCCCCGCACCGCCCCCACCGTGATCAACATCCCGGCGCGGCTGGACCCGCCCCAGGTGCGGAATGGCTGCTGGGGGGCTGACGTGCTCGGGCGGGATATCCTTGCACGCCTCCTGCATGGCGCGCGCTGGTCATTTGGCCTGGCGTTTTTGGTCTCGTTCATCGGTCTGTGCATTGGAACGCTTGTCGGGCTGACAGCTGCCCTGGGGGCAAAATGGTCGACCGGGCCCTTATGTTCCTGGCCTTCCTCGAGCTTGTGGCCGCCGTTGTCATCGCAGGTGTGCCGGGGGTCGGCACCTGCTGCCTGATCTTTGCCCTGGCTGTGACAGGCTGGATGCGATATGCGCGCGTCGCGCGTGGCATCGGCCTGTCATTGCAAAAAGGTGGCTATGTCATTCAAGCAAAAATCGCAGGGTGTTCGCCTGTCTTTATCGCGCGTTGGCATTCCCTGTCTGCCCTTCTGCCATTACTGATGGTTGTGTGGACCGGTATGCCCGCCCGCACGATCCTGGGCATTTCGGCACTCGGGTTTCCGGGCTTTGGCATCCAGCCGCCGGTGCCGGAATGGGGGACAATGTTGCTGGATGCGCGCATACCCATGCGCTCGACATCATTGCAGATGATCTGGCCCGGGCTGGCGGTTGTCTTTTGCGTGCTGGCTATTAACCTGACGGGCGATGCGCTGGCCAAAGCCGCGGAACGGACATGAACAGTTCCGATAATCCCGCCCTTGGTATCGGCTTGCGGTTGCGGTCCGGTCTGCTCATGGTCGAGATGTTTGTCAGCGTAAACTCGGTAAGAACTACGGTTCTGCTCGGGCAGATTGTGCTCTTTCGGTCTTTTTCCCGTTTTTGCCACTGATCCTGTTTCTGTGCGTCCGGCATGAGTTCCCCGGTGGTCTGGCCACCAAACGCCCCTTGGGTCACGTCTTGTGGGCAGGTTTCGGGGTTTTGGCACTGTTCACATCTTTTGCCTCGGTTGCGCGGCTCAACCTTGCCTAGGCCATCCTCATAGCGCAACGCTCCCCCGTATCATGGCAGTGTGATCATGGCAGTTGCTGTCGGAATGCTTGACGATCTGGCGGATTGGAGGTTTTTATGTGGGGTTTCTAAGGTGGTGGTTCTGGTTTGGCCGGATCTCGGAACCGGGTGCAATGGCGATGCGCGCCTGATTGGCATTGTGTTCGGGCTCATATTCGCGGTTCTTTCCGCACTTGCGCTTATCATGGTCCGTAGCCTGAACCGGAAAGCCCGGGCGCGATTGCCCTCTGTATTTTGTGCTTGCCTCCATGCTGGGCGGCATCCCTACGCTGCCATGGGGCTGGATTATGCCGGGTACCGGGACACTCGGCCTGCTCATCACCTCTGGCCTGTTCGGTGGGCTCGTTTATATCGCCATGACGCTGGCCTTTCGCTATACAGAGGCCTCGCGGCTTGCCCCGTTCGAGTATGTGGTGCTGCTTTGGCCGCTGGTTTCGGATCTCCTGATCTTGCGGTTACCTGCCTCGGCAAGTTTCGTGATTACCGCCCCTGCCGTCGGGGCTGCGGGTGAACGGCAAGGCGGTTCACATTGAGATGGCACCTTTTGGGGCGCGTAGCGCATGATGTATTCCACCCTGGCACGGCCGCCCGCGTTTGTTCGGCTTTGCCAACCCCATTTCCCCCAAGCCTCGGGGATCATTCTTTGTATCCAAAGTCATGATGGGTGGATACGCGCCACGTTGCGCCAAACCCGGAATGGTCTGCGCGTTGTCGGAATTGAACCCGATCAAAACCCACACCGTTCTGGGGGCCTGACAAAAATTCTTGGCAAAGAAGGATTTTGGGCACTGCCTGCATCTGCGTTCTCTGTTAATGTGCTGTCTGTAGCGTGCCAGAAGTAATGCGCGAGCCGTGACAGTGTTGTGCTCAATGGTCAAGGAGATCGCGTGGCAACGGCTGCCCGCTCAGGCCGTCAGCCAGCTGCCGGATGTGCCGGTGATCGCCGCCTCAACAATCCGGCCTTTGATCTGCGGGGTGTCAAAGCGGACTTTGGTAAATTGCTCGGTCCGGCCGATATGGGTGTTCTCCATCAGGATACGATGTGTCCGCCCGACCTGTGCATGCAGATGCCGCTGCAGCTGTGCCGCGCCCAGCGCGCGCAGGCAGGCCGCCCGTTCACCGATCACGCGCCCATCTACCCGGGGCATACGGGCCGCTGGCGTGCCCTGACGCGGAGAATAGGGAAAAACGTGCAGCCAAGTCAGATCGCATTCCTCGACCAGGCACCGTGTATTTTCGAAATGGGCATCCGTTTCCGTGGGAAATCCTGCGATGATATCGGCCCCAAACGTGATATGGGGGCGCAGCTGCCGCGCCTCGACCACAAATCGGATCACGTCATCCCGCAGATGGCGCCGTTTCATACGTTTCAGGATCAGGTCATCGCCGTGCTGCACACTGAGATGCAGATGCGGCATCAATCGCGGTTCTGTCGCAATGGCCAGCATCAGGTTCGGATCCGCCTCGATCAAATCGATGGAAGAGAGCCGCAGGCGCGGCAAATCCGGCACCAGTCGTAAAATCCGCATAACGAGATCGCCCAGTTTCGGGGCCGAGGGCAAATCCGCGCCCCAAGAGGTCAGATCAACACCGGTCAGCACAACCTCGTTAACCCCCCGTTCGACCAGGTGCCTGGTCTGGTCCACCACCACACCCGCGGGCACGCTGCGCGAATTGCCCCGACCATAGGGGATAATGCAAAAAGTACAGCGGTGGTCACAGCCGTTCTGAACCTGGACACAGGCACGGGATCGGGTGCCAAACCCGTCAATCAGATGCCCGGCGGTTTCCGTGACCGACATGATGTCGTCCACCTGTACCGGCTCTGTCCGCTCGATCAGGTCCGAACCCAGCGCCCGCCATGTGGTGGCCTGCATTTTTTCCGTATTGCCGATGACCGCATCAACCTCGACCATATCGGCAAAACCTTGCGGGTCAATCTGGGCGGCACAGCCCGTCACCACCAGTCGTGCCGCCGGATTGTCCCGCCGCAGCCTGCGAATTTCCTGGCGCGACTTGCGCACCGCCTCTGCCGTGACCGCGCAGGTGTTGACAACCACCAGATCAGTCAGCCCGGCATCCGCTGCCAATGTGCGCATCGCCTCGGTTTCATAGGCGTTCAGGCGACAGCCCAGGGTCGAAAACCGCGGCACAGTCATAAATTCTGTTTCAGCCAGGCGGGTGTCAATGTGCCTGATGCGTTGTGGTTCCGGTCATCCACACGCCATCGTCTTTCCACGCAATGTCAATCGGCCCGCCGTCCAGTTCGATGCGCACGGTCCGACCGGTCAGCCCCCGTCGTGCGGCGGCCACAGCAGTGGCACAGGAGGACGAGCCAGAGGCCAGCGTGATGCCCACCCCGCGTTCCCATACCCGCATACGGATGCGACCCGGCCCAGCGAGATGGGCAACCTGGACATTCGTGCCTTGGGGAAAGATCGGATGATGTTCGATCTGTGGCCCGAAACGTTCCAAATCGACCGCTTCGGCATCATCAACAAAAAACGTGCAATGCGGATTGCCCATATTTACGCCCGCCGGATCCCCGTCAATGGGCAAATGCAGGCTGTCCATCTCTTGTATCAGGGGAATGTCCGCCCAATCAAGCCGGGGTGCCCCCATGTTAACGGCTGTCAATCCCTGCCCCCGGTCCACCGCGTGCAAAACCCCCCGCTCTGTTGTCAGCACCAGGTCCCGTGTGCCGCGTTCGTCCATCAGATAGCGCGCGATACAGCGGGTCGCATTGCCACACGCTGCCGAAACAGACCCATCCGCGTTGTAAAACGTCAGATGAGGACCTGTGCCGCCATTTGAAATCACGGCCATCTGATCAAACCCCACGCCCCGATGACGGTCCCCCAGCGCGCGCACCAAAGCGGGCGACACCGCAACATCCCGCGCACGCGCATCAACAATGACAAAGTCGTTGCCCAGCCCGTGCATTTTCATGAATGACAGTCCGATATGTTCAAACCCTGACAGCATGGCACACGGATACCGATATCCGTCACCCGAATCCATAAGGCGCATGATCGTTCCCCCAAAATTAGGGCTTGACCCCCCAAACCACCGTTTCTATGGAAAAGCATCACACCAGCGCGAGATGCTGCACCAGATGCTGCATGGTGCATGGTGCGGCGATTGTGGCGGGCTGGACAAGAACGCGGGACCTGTCCTGTCCGGATAAGCGTGGGCCGTTAGCTCAGTTGGTAGAGCAACTGACTTTTAATCAGTGGGTCGCAGGTTCGAATCCTGCACGGCTCACCACTTGATCCAGGGACACATCCCCGGACGCCGTTCTGGCGGTTTTTGTGACGGTCGTACGGTGTTCAAACGGTCGTAACGTTCAACCGATTGTGCCCGTATCGCTACTGAGATGCAAGGTTTGTGCATCAGGGGGTCGTGCTGCACAAATCGGGCGACGGGTGTCCCCCTTCCCGGACGGACCTGTCCCGCAGGGCCGGTGAGAAGGGAACGTCCGGAACAACATGGCGGAACTACGGACCCGGATTTCGGTGCTCTGGCATCGCCCGGGCGACTCATCCGGTGTGCCCCTGAAACCCCACCTTTCCCAGATGCATGAAGCAGAGCGTTGATACAGGGCAGACCAGACACCCGTGCCCATCCCAGCGGTTGCAGATGATGCGCGCCTGAAGCGGTCAGTTGGGCCGGGCCTGGTTCAGTATCCGGAACACATCGTGGTTTTTGACCTGTTCGTTGTCTACGGCGAAATCGGCGGGCAGCCTGCCGTCCCTGTCGCGCGCCTTGGGATCTGCCCCGACATCGAACAGTGCCACCACCGTTTCAAGGGTGGCCCACCTTGCTGCCACATGCAGCGGGGTTGCGCCGTGTTCCTTGTCGGGCACCTCCAGCTCGGCCCGGTATTCAGCAGCGCCATCGCCGTGTCACGGGTACCCCACATCCTGCCGCGCTATGCAGTGGGTTAAGCCTTCCTTGTAACGCGCCTCGATGTTGGCCCCGATGGCCAGGCAGGCTTCAACGTCCGTTGCGATGGCGGTCTCAAAGAACGTAGTGCTGCTCCAAGTGGTGCAATCCGGCTGTGCGGGGGGTACCGCACAGGAGGGCGCAGACCAGCGCGGCCAGGGCGGTGATGCGGCCAGGTTGGGTTTGTGTATTGCCCGAGGACAACAACCTTCTTTCCGGTGCGCTCATATTCCGCTTGGGCCACGGCAGCGGTTAACGCACCAAGTTCGGTTACCTTGCCGCTCCATACCTCGTCATATTGTTTCCAATCCTCAATTCCGTCTGTCCCTCTTGCCGTCACAAATACAACGCCGGTATCCTTGTTTTCAAATACATGGACGACGTTGCCATCGTCATTATCGCGGCCTTCCCTTATGTCATAGTCATTGGCCAAGCTGCTCTTTTTCAGATCATCCAAATCTGTATAAACCGCATGGGCCAGCCTGGCCTGTTCACCATGTTTTTTGAAATTCAGCTCGGTCATGAATGATACTCCAGGTTGTGGGGTCGATTAAACCCAAATCCAAAAACAAAGTTGAACCATACGCGCGGCGAGCCACCATATCGTGAACAAAATCGCCAGATCAGTCATAGAAACGCCAATTTCCAGGATGGATAAAACCCAGATCCAAAGGAAAGTTGAACTTTGCGACGTCCACTATATCTATAGGTAGCAAGAAAGCGCCATACAGGTTATGCTTAAGGCTGCCATGCTTCACGTTAACACGGAATTTGGCTTCAATCAATTCGCCTACTGGGTTAGTATAGACGTCTATTTCTGCAAAACCAAGATTGTTTTGCTTGATGACGCTTAGCATATGCTCTGAAAGAGATTCATTATAGCTCCTGTCGCCATAATCCAGAAACTCTCTGGATGCTCCTTCGCTCACCAGCTCTACAGCACAGGCACCGTTGTTGAATGTTTGACGAACGCGATAGATTTCTCGACCCTCACGCTTCCTGTCATAGAATATGGTTTCCCCCCAATGGCTGCACAGACCTCTGCATACTTTCTTTGGGAAAGATAATATTCCATCTCCTCTTTCTTGAATCCCAATGGGGAAAACCCGGATGTTAATGGCCCTTTGGACGCTATCGGTACTGTTTCGGTTAAAATACCCAGAACCGTTGCAATCTCGGGGCTCATATCCTCCAGCTCGGCACGGGTTTTGTACGCAAGATAATGATCGGAAGAACCGTCTAACCCACAGGCCTTAACAATCGCCAGTACCGGCAGCGCCGCCATCATCAAGATCGGTTTGATGCTCAATGCCTTCATTTGGCTTCCTTCCGGTTCCTGTGTTGTTTCAGGGCGGTCACATCAGACAGCTATTATGCCGAGCGTACCATCCCGCTGCCATCCGTCAAGCACAGAAACGCTCTCATCGCGTGAGATACAGATCATCCCCAGAACCATCCAGATTCAGATCAGTCATAAAAACGCCAATTTCCAGGAATGATAAAACCCAGGTCCAAGGGAAAGTTGAATTTCGCGACTTCCACTGTATCTATTAGGTAGCAAAAAAGCGCTATACAGGTTATGTTTAAAGCTGCCATGTTTCACCTTAACACGGAATCTGGTCTCAACCAACTCGCCTATCCGGTTAGTATAAAAATCTATCTCTGCAAAACCAGGATTGTTTTAGCGCGAAGAAAATGAATAAAATAATGTCCAATCTGCGACAGTTTCGTGCGCAATCCTCGCCATTTTGGCCCCTATTTTTAGCCGCACCGACTCCGCCGCCCTGCCTTGGATTGCGCCCTGATGAGGGCGGGCAGGCTGATCTCCAAACGCTGCTTGAGGGGGTGAGCAATGCCTATGCCAAGATGACGTGCCGCCCAATAGTTCGGGCTGGCTAGAACACATGCCTAGTTGGCGATGGCGGCGGTCAGGCAAAACCTGTGTGGCACCGCAAACAGGATCACCGTCAACCCGCCAACACCGGCAATCGCATAAAACCTGACCACCAAAACCGCTTTGCCTGCTGTAAGTTTAGCGGACCGGACAGGATGGCCCAATCGACGCCTCCGCCGAGCATCACGCTGTCACGCAGAGGTATTTTGATGTGTTATATCCTGCACCGCAAAGATCTTTGGCTGACGTTTGGCGAATGCCGCACCAATGGCGACACGGTGCAAGCTTTGGCAAAGCGTTTTTGGCATCGCTTCCTTGCCGGAATCAATACCACCACCGAACAACTGAAGGGTATTGTCGAGGCCGACGAACCCTTTTTCTTGAAAACCGCAAAGGATGTCCGTGTTTGGACACGGGCCAGGGAAGGCAAAGCCTCTGAAAAAGCCGGACCAAAAGGCCCGCAAGCGCGGGGTATAAGGTGCCAAAGCGGGGCCCGTCCGCTGAGCGGGTGTCGGTTCTGGTCGCGACTGATCATTCTGGCACGGCCGTCAGTGCCCGTGCTACCTGCGGTCAATGCAGATACACTGCGATAGGTTCTCACGCCGGTCATGGGCAGGGATGCATTGCTGGGTGGATTCAGCCACGAGGCGCTCAATCAATCAATTAATCGGTCGGTGAACGCGTTCGCGGCAAGCTTCATATCCAGATCGTCACCAGTCGTCACATACGCCGCAAGGCGTTTATTGGACTCGCCAGTTATCCGGGCCGGTTCCATCTCATCGGCATGCAGAGCAAGCCAACGCCGAGGCACTGCCTGGCCAGCGCCCCGGGTGGAATGAACATCAATGCAGTGTCCAAATAGAACATAGACAGATGTACGGCCGCTTCCTCCCAGGTCGGCGACGGTAATTAGGCGACGGTAATTATCCGTGAACCGACCGCCTGTATGGGCTTTAACGCCAGAGGCGTCATCGAAATGATGGCCAAGGAACCGGCCCAGGCGATGGGTCTGATCAGGTCGCTGATCATACGCTTGCGCATTTCGAACCGCAAATGGGACCGCAAAAGCACTGTTAAGCCCGCCGTGCCGCCCGAATATGTCGTAAATCGCCCATCTGTCCCCGGCGGTCATGAATCCGGTTCACCCCCCCTATTTTTCGGGTATTAGAATACGTCGAGCAGTAATGTCGGAGTTTTCCATGGCGGTACTCAAACCTGTTATTTTGTGCATTCTTGATGGATGGGGGCTGTCCCCGGGCACAGCCGCGAACGCTGCCCATCTGGCGCAAACGCCGATCTTTGACCGGATCATGGCGTCCTGTCCGAATGCGACGCTGATCACCTACGGCCCCGATGTGGGGTTGCCCCGGGGGCAAATGGGCAATTCCGAGGTCGGGCATATGAATATCGGTGCGGGTCGCGTGGTGGCGATGGATTTGGGTCGGATCGATCTGGCAATCGAAGAGGGCACTTATGCTGATTGCCCTGCCCTGGTGAAATTTATCGCGACTCTGCAGGAAACTGGTGGCACCGCGCATCTGATGGGCCTGTGTTCCCCGGGCGGTGTGCATGCGCATCAGAGCCATATTGTCGAAACCGCACGCCTGATCGCGGGGGCAGGTGTGCCGGTTCAGATCCATTGTATTACCGACGGCCGCGATGTGGCACCGCGCTCGGCGCAGGATCAAGTGGCTGAAATGGTGGCGACCTTACCCGATGGCGTTCGGGTTGGTACGGTGATCGGTCGCTATTTTGCGATGGACCGCGATAACCGGTGGGACAGGGTGCAGCATGCCTTTGACCTTGTCGTGTCCGGTAAAGGCTCAAGCGCATCAAGCGCCGAAGCTGCCATTGCGGCGGCCTATGCACGGAACCAGACGGATGAGTTTATTGAGGCGACACGAATTGATGGCTATGCGGCCCCAGCGGTTGGTGATGGGCTCTTTTTTGCCAATTTCCGCGCGGACCGGGCAAGGGAAATTCTGGCGGCACTTGCTAGTCCGGCGTTTGATGCGTTCGGTGTCGGGGTGCGCCCAGAATGGGCCGCCGTCTGTGGGATGGTGGAATATTCGGATGCTCACAATGCCTATATGGATGTGATGTTTCCGTCGCAGGAGGTTGTGAACACCTTGGGTGCTTGGGTCGCGAAACAAGGTTTGCGCCAGTTCCGGCTGGCAGAGACCGAAAAATACCCGCATGTTACGTTTTTCTTCAATGGTGGTCAGGAAACGCCGGAACTTGGCGAGGATCGATTCATGCCGCAATCGCCCAAGGTCGCGACGTATGATCTGCAACCGGAAATGTCGTCGTCAGAGGTGACCGAGAAATTTGTCGCGGTGATTGGCGCGGGATACGACCTGATTGTCACCAACTATGCCAACCCGGACATGGTTGGGCATACAGGCAATCTGCGGGCGGCGATCAGAGCCTGTGAAGCGGTGGATCAGGGGCTGGCCCGGGTGATGGTGGCGCTGGCGGCGACAGGCGGTGCAATGATTCTAACGGCAGATCACGGCAATTGCGAANNACCGGCGGGCCGCATACGGCACACACGCTAAACCCGGTACCCGTAGCGTTGATTGGTGGACCATCCGGTGTCACGCTGCGCGATGGGCGGCTGGCTGATCTGGCACCCACGGTTCTGGAGTTGATGGGCTTGCCAAGACCTGCCGAAATGACCGGGAAAAGCCTTATCGTATGAGGTGGTGAGCCGCGATCCTTTTACTTGGGTTCGGGGGGCCGGATGCCCGGCAGAGGCGATGCATGCCCGCCCCCGGAACATGACATATTGTGGCGGCAGCATCGGCCCTGGAACAAGCGGACCGTGCACAGGATCCTGTGCGGGTGTTGACAGGCACAGTGCCGACCTATATGGAATGGATTTTGCCGCGATGTGCCACGATTTGCGCCGGGTCACAACCCTCGAGGTACAATTGATCTGCTGATCTGCTGATCTGCTGATCTGCTGATCTGCCAATTTGGCCACGTAAGAGGGGGAACTGGCAAAGACTTCTTGGCATACTGGAAAAGATCGATATAGTGCCCACCGATCTTGATGTTGCACCTCTGGCCTATTTGGCCAGCACGCGGTTGCGTATAATGAAGGTTGAGGTTACAATCGGCCTTGACCATTCGTGCCACCCGTTTGTGCCAAACTTGGGAGAGGTACAAAACCGCTGCATCTGTTACAGGAAATGGGCGGTCCAGATCCTGGCCATGGGATTGCAGGGCGTACAACAGGCGCGGACCCAACTGAGCCAGGCCATTGCCAATCGCACCGGTCTACCGAAACAATTTACAAAAGGTCCCGTGCGCACCACGCCCTTGGTATCGTCCAATGAAACGCGCGATGGGTTTGCCATCGGGCTGTCGGATATCGCCGATGGGAGCCCCTGGATGCAGATATTTCAAATCAATGTGGCGTGCTGCCCTTGCCGGTGCCCGATGTTGTGCCACGCGGGCGAAGCGCATGTCGCCGGTATCCAGCGCCCCAGTATGTTTAGTGGCGATTCGCCCCCGTGCCCTGGTATCAACCCCCTACCACGGCGACCCTGCGGTATCTGGGGGTCGCTGTTGGATCTGGATAAAGTCGTTATTCTGGAACCCCAGCCGGGTCTGATGTTCGTTTTTTCCGGCCCGACCGAAGGTATATGGCAAAATCGGTCATGTCCTGCCAGATATGGCACACTTATCAGATTTATTAGGCTGTGCAGATTCCGAAATCGATAGGATATGATATTAGGATATTAGTATCTTGTCAACTAGTTGTGATGGCACTGGAACTAATCGCTCAGAAATGCTCTATATAGAGGTTAGAGGACATGAGGATGCATTCAAGTGGATCCGGAAACCTGGTTCCAAACCAACACAGAATGGATAATCGACAATGAAGAAATTTGTCATGGCGGCGTTGGCAGGAACGTTGGCTGGCGTTGTTGCAACGACGCAGATTGCCGGGCCTTTGCTGGCACAGGAATCCGAACGCGATACGAATGTCTATGAACAGTTGGATCTGTTCGGCGATATTTTCGAACGCATTCGGGCGCAATATGTCGAACACGTGGATGCCAGAGACCTGATTGAGGCGGCGATTGACGGCATGCTCAGTTCACTGGATCCGCATTCCAACTATATGTCGCCCGATGATGCGGCACAGATGCGGGTGCAGACGCGCGGAGAATTCGGCGGCTTGGGGATCGAGGTAACGCAGGAAGATGGCTTTGTAAAAGTTGTCTCGCCTATCGACAGCACCCCGGCGGACGAGGCTGGGATCGAGGCGGGGGACTTTATCACCCATGTTAATGGCGAAAGCATTCTGGGCCTTACCCTGGATTCGGCGGTGGACTTGATGCGCGGGCCGGTCGGTTCGGAAATCGTGATCACCGTGGTGCGCGAAGGTGAAAAAGAACCCTTTGACGTGTCGATCATCCGCGACACGATCAAGCTGACCGCCGTTCGGTCGCGGTTGCAGGGCGATGCGGTGGTGTTGCGTGTGACAACATTTAACGACCAAACCAGCCCTAACCTCAAAGCCGGGCTAGCCGAACAGATCGAAGCGGCGGGCGGCCTGAACAATATCGAAGGCATCGTTCTGGACTTGCGCAACAACCCGGGCGGTTTGCTGACACAGGCGATCAAAGTTGCGGATACGTTTTTGGAAAAGGGCGAAATTGTCAGCACTCGGGGCCGCGTGCCGGAAGATGGCGAACGGTTCAACGCAACACCCGGTGATATGGCCTGGGGCAAACCAATTGTCGTGCTGATTAATGGCGGATCTGCCTCTGCCTCGGAAATTGTTGCCGGTGCACTGCAGGATCATCGCCGAGCGATCATCGTTGGCACCAAGAGTTTTGGCAAAGGTTCGGTGCAAACGGTCCTGCCGCTGCGCAGTGATGGCGCGATGCG
>JACOMT010000164.1 GCA_014623385.1 Paracoccaceae bacterium | reverse complement strand
ACCCGCGCTTGCATGTCGGCGAACACCACCGCCAGTCCATGAGTGCGTCAATCCTGGTAGAACGTCGTCTGCGCCAATCCGAACTGCGTTCGACACGAACCGCGCCAAAACAGGTCCATACAAACCACCCCTGAACGCCTCCCAAGCGCATACCGGGTTGATGGTTTGTCCGCAATGGTCTCTGGAAGAGAGTGACACCTTTGGTCACATCCGTTTGACCGCGGTTAATCGTCCCGTCGGTCTCTGCACATTTGTTGCGACTAGGCCCAATGACCTAATTGGCAGGCACATGAATTCAAGCCCTGACACAAGGTTGAAAAACGGCTAGGATATTGAGCTCGACCACCCATCCGGTCGGGCCAATTCAGGCCAACATGTCGTGTGCCAGTTCCAAGGCGTCAACCAGCACGTCGACCTCATCCCTGGTATTGTAGAGCCCAAAGGACGCACGACAGGTCGCGCTGACGCCCAGATGGTTCATCAAAGGCCCGGCACAGTGATGCCCGGCCCGCACTGCCACGCCCTTTTTATCCAAAATCGTTGAAATATCATGGGCATGGGTGGCACCATTCATTGTAAAGCTAAAGATCGCGGCCTTGTCCACCGTCTGCCCCTGAACCTGTAGCCAGTTGAGCCCGTCCAGCCTTGACCGCGCATAATCGCGCAATCCGTCTTCGTGGGCTTCAATAGCCGCCATCCCCAGATCCTCCATTATATACTCTAGCGCGGCACCCAACCCGATCATCTGAACGATAGCGGGCGTTCCCGCCTCAAATTTCATCGGCGGAGCGTTGTAGGTAACCTGATCCCTAGATACTTCCTTGATCATGTCCCCGCCGCCGATAAAGGGGCGCATTCTGGCCATATGGTCCGATTTAATATAGATCGCACCGGACCCCGACGGACCATAAAGCTTGTGTCCCGTGATCGTATAGAAATCACAGCCAATGTCTCTGACGTCAACCGGCATATGCACGGCGGCCTGGCTGCCATCGACCAGAACCGCAACGCCACGTTCACGTGCCGCCCGTGTAATCGCTTTGACATCAACCCATGTGCCCAGCACGTTTGACAGATGCGTCACGGCAATCAGCTTGGTCCTGGGGCCGACCGCATCGATCACGGCCTGCGGATCTAATGCGCCGTTGCTGTCCACATCCACCCATTTCAATACCACGCCCATACGTTCACGCAGGAAATGCCAGGGCACGATATTGGCGTGATGTTCCATAACGCTCAGAACAATCTCATCCCCAGCCTGAAACTGCGGCATGGCCCAGCTATAGGCGACCAGATTTATGCCTTCGGTCGTGCCCGAATTCATCACGATCTGATCGGGATCACCTGCATTCAGAAACCGCGCGATAATGTTGCGGACAGCTTCATAGTTTTCGGTGGCAATCGTCGACAGGTAATGCAGGCCCCGATGTACATTGGCATATTCTTGGCTATAGGCCCGAGTCACCGCATCAATCACCTTTTGCGGCTTTTGTGCCGAGGCACCATTGTCCAGATAGACCAGCGGTTTACCATTCACCTCGCGCGACAGAATGGGGAATTCCGTGCGGATTGCATCCACGTCATACATCACACAAGGCCTCCGGCCAAGGTCACCCAAAACAGCGGCAGCACCAGAACAATCACGATGGCTACCAAGGCTACTAAGGCAATCACAACCCCCGCCGCGTGCCACAGCGAATTCAGCTGATGGCCTGCATTGACAAAATGCAACAGGATATAAGTCCCCAATATCGCCTCTCCTATGACGGCAAAGGCCGCCAAGGTCGGCAACAGGATGATCAAAATCAGCGTCCCCGCCTGAAAGATTACCTGCAACATCTGTAGCCAGACCATCAGGGTCATCACATCCTCTAATGTACCCTGCCCGCCCATCCATCGACCAGTCCAGAAAATCCCATAGATGATCAGGATCAGACCGCACACAAAAAAGACCAAGGAAGAGAAGGGGTGGTTGGGCATCGCAGGCACATTGGTCAACGACGGGACCAGCAGATGAAAAACCGTTAACAGGATCGTATTTAAAATCGCCACCAAGATCAGCGATGCCCACAGAACATCGCGTGGAACTGCCAGTTTAGTCAGGAATACCGCCGCCTTGGCCGGTTCCGTTACCGAGATGACGATCAAATTCTTGAAATCGGGAAAAGTCATCCGGGCGTCCTTTCCGCCCGGCGCAATGTTGCCAACCAAAACCAGCCAAAGATGCAGAACCACAAAACCTCAACACCCCACAACGCCGGGCCGGGCCCGATGAACCCGGCGATTAACCCGTGCAACAGCAACAATGGCGATGAAGCCAGTAATGACCAAAAAAGCGACAGCCGCGCGCCATACCAGCTGCCTTTGCCCCCGATCGCTCGGGCAATAAGATGGGTCAGTGTAGCAATGCCATAGAGCAGCAGGGGTGCAATAGTCACCCAGGCCAGCAGTGCCCCCCCCAAAAGCATGTTCAGCTCTTGTCCCGTCAAATGCGCTTTGCGTGCGAGGGGAGGCAGCTGCGCGATAAAAATGACAATGCACCCCGCCATCAGAAAGATCAGCACCCGGTCCTCACGCTGGCCCATCTTTAACAGGCGGGTCATCACTTTGCCGGGTCCCCGATAGGTCGCGGTGATATCAGATGTGACGGTCATCCTAACGTCGGCGTGCAAGCCACGCTTCAAGCCGTTGCAGGATATCATCGGTCAGCACCGGATCTTCGATTTCCTCAACCGCCTCGGCCAGAAAGGCCAGTGTCAACAGATCCGTCGCGATACCCTTGGACACACCCCGCGACCGAAGATAGAACAACGCGTCTTCGTCAATCGCGCCGCTGGTCGAACCGTGTGAACAGACAACATCATCGGCATAAATTTCGAGCTCTGGCTTGGCAAGAAACTGACTGTCCCCATCGAGTAGCAACGATTGGCTGATTTGATAACCATCGGTTTTCTGTGCATCCGGTTTGACCAGGATCTTGCCCTGAAACACGCCCGTTGCCCCGTTGCGCAGAACCTTCTTGAATACCTGACGGCTTTCGCAATTGCGTGCGTCATGGGTAATAAACACAGTATCATCGTGATGAAAGTCGCCGTCGCCCACACAAGCTCCAGCGACATGTGCCACCGCGCCATCGCCCGTCATTTCGATCACCTGTTCGTTCCGGGTCAGCACGCCATTGACCGTCAGGGTGAATGAATTATAGACGGATTCGCGACCCAGTCGGGCAAACATATGCGTTGCCGCGCGACGTTCGTGATCACGGCCCTGCGCCCGTACATGATGCAGAACCCCCGCATCGACGATATCGACCTCCATACATTTATTGAACCGTGCCGCCGCCGGGCCGTTTTCCAGAATTGTCGCCTCGCATCCGCTGTCGACCCGAACCACATGATGCAGGATCGCATCCGAATTTTCATCGGCATGGATGTATATCAGGCTGACCGGTTTCGACGGGCGGCCCGTGATATGAATGGCAATGCCATCCGTCGCAAAGGCCGTGTTCAGTGCCGCCAGCGGACGGGCCACCGGGTCTTGTCCCTTAGCCTCCAGCACACCGTACAAATCTCCGGCCCAGTGGGTATCCGCCGCCAACACATCCTGTAGCCGGTCAATCCGCACACCTTCCAAGTCTAATGGATCTGACGCCTGGGCATCATACACACCGTCAACAAAGACGATTTTCAGTCGGTCAATCGCGCCAAAAACCGGGGCTTCATCCAAGGCGAAGACCGCTGCCTTTGGGGCATCCGGTACCGTCAAGGTGTCGGGTCGGGTGAATTTCCAGTATTCGTCTCGCCAGTCCGGCAGGCCCATGGCGCGCAAACGTGAAGTCGCGTCGCAGCGGGCCGCCGCTGTCCAACCTTGGTCGATAAATGACAGATTGGCCAAACGCATCTCGGTCGCGGACTGTTTAAATTCAGGCAGGGCCATTATACCATCTCTGCCAAGATGTCGGCATACCCGTTTTTTTCCACTTCCAATGCCAGGTCAGGCCCGCCAGTTTTCACTATCCGGCCATCAGCCATAATGTGCACCACATCCGGTTTGATATAATCCAGCAGGCGTTGATAGTGGGTGATCATCAGAAATCCGCGCCCGACATCGCGCAGGGCATTCACGCCCTCAGCCACCAGCTTCATCGCGTCTACATCAAGCCCGGAATCGGTTTCGTCCAGGATGCACATTTTCGGTTCCAGCACTGCCATCTGCATAATTTCGTTACGCTTTTTCTCGCCGCCGGAAAAGCCCACATTCAAGGGGCGCTGCAGCATGTCGGCGTCGATTTTCAGGTCTTTCGCCTTTGCCCGTACCACTTTCAGAAAATCGGTGGCAGACATTTCCTCTTCACCTCGTGCCTTGCGTTGCGCATTCAAGGCAGTGCGCAGGAAGGTCATGTTGCCAACGCCCGGAATTTCCACCGGATACTGAAAAGCCAAAAACAGACCGGCAGCGGCCCGCTCTTCGGGTTCCAGGTCCAGCAGGTTCACGCCATCCATAGATGCCGATCCCTCGGTCACCTCATACCCGTCGCGGCCCGTCAAGACATAGGCTAGGGTGGATTTACCGGACCCGTTTGGCCCCATTATCGCATGTACCTTGCCTACCTCAACCGACAGGTCCACTCCCTTGAGGATCTGCTTGTTTTCGTCTTTAAGTTTTACGTGTAGTTTTTTTATATCCAGCATCTTTTGACCTTCTTGCCTCTCCGGATCCGAATTCGGATCGATCAATCTATGACGAATTTCGCGATGGACGATTCTGTTTTTTGACC
>JACOMT010000163.1:3813-14339 GCA_014623385.1 Paracoccaceae bacterium | reverse complement strand
CCTTCGGCACCTGAAATCTCCCATAAAGATCGGCTTTCCGCCCAATCCCCGCCCCCGTTTGCCCCGGATTGGACAAATCACCGTCGCAAGGCCCATTGTGCCGCTTGACCCGCACCGGGCAAAGCACCCCGCCAAACCCCTTGTTTCACACGGTTCTCAGTCGCATTGGGCATTATTCCCGTCGTCCCACAACTCCGGTCACAGATCCGATGCTGCAGATCAAATTAAAAGATTTCTGCGTGAGCGCGTGATGTTCGGCGGAAGCTTTGATTTAGCCATTCTGTCCGGTCCGCTGGCCTTACCTGGCCTTACATCGGGCAAAGCGGTTTTGGTGGTTTGGGTTTACGCGATTGCCGGTGTTTGCGGGTTGAGGGATGCGCCACGCAGGTTCTGCCCGATTGCCGCCATCACCAGCTGGGCGTTTTATTTTAGCCAGCCTGAACTATCGGGCGGTGCTTTATCGTGGCATAGGCATTGCGCAATCCCGCAAGCGGCGTTTGAAGATAGCCTGCCCCCCGCGCCTCAATCAAGGCGCAATCCGAGGCAGGGCGGCGGGGTTGGTGCGGTGGAAAATAGGGGCCAAAATGTTTGAGGGTCGCGGATTAGACATTACAGGTGGTGACCGCGCAGGGCATCCCGGTTGGCAGGTGTGGGGTATGGCCCCCTGTCGATGAAACTTTCCTCGTCCGGGCCGTTGGATTTCATCTTGTAACCCGGCGTACGCTTCGAGCCGTTCCTGACCCGCCGTGCTCGCGTGTCAGCACTAAGATGCACGCTTGGATCGTCGGGCGGATCGTCGGGGGCTTCCGCTGTGGCCCGGTCTTGCGGCGCGTCGATATGGCTGCCGGGGCGGGCGGTACTTTCCACCGGTTTGATGCCGAGGATCACCGTTTCGGCCCAAGCTCCCCGATCTGACGGCAACCCCCGGCCAGAAGATCACCGTGGGTTGCGAAAACGACAACGGGTCGTCGCATCGGGCACAGGCGCAAAACAGCCGCAAAGAGGCCGGGGCCGCAACACAGCATGAAATCCAACCACCGTTGAGGGCGCGCGCACCAGCTTCGGATCGCGGGGTCCGTGCCACTGCCCGAGCAGCACGCACTTGAAACGGACCAGCGGATCATAACCCTGATGCCCGATCCCGGAGTACCTCGACCCGCGCTTGTGTGTCGGCGAAAACGATCACCAGCCCATTAGGGCATCAATCTTGGTCACAGAAGTCACCTGTCGCCGACAGGTCCATGCAAACCACCCCTGAACGCCTCCCGGGAGCCCCTCAGGTTGACGGTTTGTTCGCAATCCTCCAATTATACAGAGGTCTTATTGAGCATGGTTTGACGAAACGTTTACATGATTGATGGACTGTCCCCTGCAAAACGGTTGCGTTTGGCGGGTTAGATTGCGAGTTGCGGTCTTTAGTGGTACCCGAATCTGATCCATTAACGCCCCCGTTTCGGGGATAACACCAATAGGGTCTGGGCTCTTCCACAGGAAATCCGATGTCAGATATTGCGACAAAACAGCCGGTGCCCCGGTCACGGATACCACATCCAACGCGGCCCAATAATTCAGAACGGCCGCTTTGTTGGTCTGGTTTTACTGCGTCACGACTTTCCTACGCTACCACCTAACGATATGGTGCGCCTGTGCCATACGGTACGTTGAGCCCGCCATAGCGGCGGACCCGCACATTGCATTGCTCGGCATGACCGACAAATCCTTCGAGCATAGAAAGGCGTGAGCCATATTCGCCGATCAGCGTTGCCGCCTCATCCGTCAGAATCTTTTGATAGGAATGGGTTTTCAGGAACTTGCCAACCCAAAGCCCGCCAGTATATCTGCCTGCCTTTTTGGTCGGCAGTGTATGATTGGTGCCAATCACCTTGTCCCCGTTTGACACGTTGGTCCGGGGGCCCAGGAACAGCGCACCATAACTGTGCATGTGGTCCAGGAACCAATTATCCCGGTTGGTCATCACCTGCACATGTTCGGATGCGATATCGTTGGCGACCTCTAACATCTCATCATAGGCGTCGCACAGGATCACCTCGCCGTAATCCGCCCAACTGGCCGATGCGGTGGCTGCGGTGGGTAGGATTTTCAGGATCCGAGTAACCATGTTCGGCCTGGCCCAAGAGGTCGGTGGCGCAGATTTCGCCATCGACCGTGTCATCAGCGATCACCATCGTTTCGGTCGGACCTGCAAAGAGATCAATGCCGACACGGCCATAAAGCTGGCGTTTTGCCTCGGCCACAAAGGCGTTTCCGGGGCCAACGAGCATGTGGACCGGATCAATGGTTTCCGTGCCAAGCGCCATCGCCCCCACGGCCTGTATGCCACCCAGAACATAAATCTCATGCGCACCGCCCAAATGCATCGCGGCGATGACAGCATTGTTGGGCTTGCCCTGCCATGGCGGGGTACAGGCGATGATACGGGGTACACCCGCAACGCTGGCTGTGGCCACTGACATATGGGCCGAGGCCACCATGGGAAATTTCCCACCCGGCACATAGCACCCAACCGATTGTACGGGGATATTCTTGTGCCCCAAGACCACACCGGGCAGCATTTCTACCTCCAGATCACGCATCGTATCCTTCTGAGCCTGGGCAAAGTTGCGCACCTGTTCCTGGGCAAATTCGATGTCAGCAAGTTCCTGTTGGCTAAGTTTTGCGATCAGCATGTCTATTTCGTCCTGCGACAGGCGGAACGACGCAGGAGAATAGCTGTCAAATTTCTTGCTCAATGCGCGCACAGCAGCATCGCCACGGGTTTCGATGTCGTTCAGCGTCGCTTCGACAATCGTGCGAGTTTTGGCATCATCTTTGGCGCGTTGGCTTTCGGATTTGCCGCGCTTGAGATACTCTATCGTCATTGGGTCGCTCCTTCCCGGGACGCGGTGTTGCGGTCGTTAGGCCGGGGTGGCATCTTTTCTCCCCGGTCAAATGCCTCCCAGCCCTCGCCGTCGAACACGTCGATGCCGAGCTGAACCAAAACATGCGGAAAATCGACCATCACCCAATTATCAGTGATCTTGCCGTCTTCAACTTTCCAGAAATCCATATATCGGATGTTGATCCGTTTGCCGGTGGGGGCAACACCCATGAACGTACCGGAATGTGTTGCCTCTTGCCGACCAAAGGCCGCTGCCCATTCCCCCATGTAAAGCCGTGCCGCATCGACACAGACCTTATCGGAAAACGCCGCCTGAAACGGGCGTTGCCAATTATCCTGAAACGCTTTCAAGCCCGTTTTTGTGCCACAACCGGTGTTGCCCATCCAGCGAAACCCTTCGGAAAAAAACTGACCTATGTCATCGATCCGGTGGTCATTCAGCCCATCGACCATTCGTTCGATGACCGCGCGTGTGGCATCGGTTTTGGTCATATCCGTGTCACGGCTCAGCATGGCTTGTTCTGGTCGGGACCCTTTCATGCGGCATCCTCTGCAATAAATTCTGCGGCTTTCCATCCGATCATCATGGACGGGGCGTTGGTATTGGCCGATGTCACCTGAGGCATTACGCTGGCATCCGCAACCCACAGATTTTCGGTGCCATCGACGCGCAAACGCGCCGTGACAGGACCGCCCAGACGCAGTGTGCCAACGGGATGATAAGCAGTACCGGCATTCCCCCGAATATGGTCTTTCAGGGCAGTGCCGGTGACATCCGGGCCCGGATGCGCCTCGACCGCGCGGCGGGGGCCGAAATCAGCCTTGGCCAGCAACGCGCGCAGACGTTCGATGCCTGCGGTCAAAGTCTCCAGATCGCTGTCATCCCGTAATAGCCCCAAATCAATGATTGGGGCCGCCCTGGCCTCTTTGGACATTAACCGAAGGCTGCCCCGCGACTTGGGACGACACAGGCAGACATCCGCGAAATATCCCGACTTCAAGGGGTATTTCCGACCCTGCCAATCCAGGTAGAAGGGAATAAAATGAGACTGAACATCCGGTTCCGCATCGTCACCTCGCGCGTTGAAAAAGGCGCTGCCCTCGACCGTGGGAGAGGCAAGCCGCCCCGTGCGCGTCAGCACATATCGGAATGGGGCCCAGGCCCAGGCCGGCCATTGGGCCAGTTCCAGCCCATAGCCG
Source organism: Paracoccaceae bacterium (assembly GCA_014623385.1). Classification (GTDB taxonomy): domain Bacteria; phylum Pseudomonadota; class Alphaproteobacteria; order Rhodobacterales; family Rhodobacteraceae; genus JACOMT01. The sequence continues at coordinate 10,240 of JACOMT010000163.1, read as the reverse complement.
GTTCCGGACCCTTCGAAGTGCAGACCGGTACCGGGATGATCGTGCAGGTTTTCACCCACCTCAGGTGCCTCAATCCGGGCGTCAATGCCCAGCCGAGACAGGTGATCCTGCGGACCAACCCCTGAGCGCATCAGGATCGATGGCGAACCGATAGAACCAGAGCTGAGGACCACGCCCTTGGCCGCCTTTATTTCGCCGCCGTCCACCAATCGTACACCCGAAACGCGGTCGCCGGACCAGATCAAAGCGTCGACTTCACACCCGGTCCGCACCTCAACCTCTGTACGGGGACGCAGGAACGCAGTAGCGGCGGAATTCCGGCGGCCACGCACGACATTGTTGGTCACCACGCCCGCGCTTTCATATTCCGGCGTCGGGATGGTTTGTCCTTTTGCCCCCAGCATCGATGCCAGGCCTTTTGTCAAGACATGCGGATCGTCCATGCGGCTGGGTTTTAGATGGATTTCGACCGCCTCGAATGCCGGTTCTACGTCCGACCAGGCCCACCCGGGTACGTTCCAGCCATCAAAATCAGACCGCCGACCGCGAAACCAGACCATCGAGTTTATCGCGCCCGAGCCACCAACCATCCGCCCCCGCGGGATCGCGATAGTCCGGCCTCCCACAGCATGCATCGGGGCCGACCGATAGGCCCAGTCACGGCGGCTGCCCAACAGCCAGATGAGACCAAAGGGGATAGATACCAAAGGATGGTGTTCGGATGGCCCCGCCTCGACAACCATGACAGTCCCCGCTTCGCGTCGCGCGAGTTCAGCGGCTACAACACAGCCCGCCGAACCCCCGCCTATGACCAGATAGTCGTGCATCAAGTCACCTTGTCCCGATGTGTCATCAAGGCCATACGGGCGAAGACGTCGATGCCTAGTTGGCGGTAGAGATCGATCATATCGACCATGACCCAGCATTCGCGAATTAGACCGTCTTCTGTGCGCCAGAAATCGAGGCTGGTGCGGGTGATGCGGCGGCCTGTCGGGGCAAGGCCCAGGAATCCGTCGCCGGAATGGGTGGCGGTGCCCGAGGGCCAGCCGGTGAATGCAACGAGGTTTTGGTCGCCGAAGAAGACGCCCTCTTTGAGGTGGCGGGTGTTATCAGAAAGGCCGGTTCGGAACTGGCGGAAAATGAGGTTGGCGATGGAGGCATGGCCCCGGGCGGTTCCCAAGCCGACGGGGCCATGCCATAACGCGTTTGGATGCCAAAAACCGTCGAGACCGCGTTCAGGGGTGTTTGCGTCGCCTTGCCTGAGGTCGTGCAGCATATCCAGGATGAGTTTGACTGACGCATCAGCTTGGGAGGCATCGTGCGGAGCGGTGAGGACGCCCTGTCCGTCTGCGGGTCCCGGGCACATCCATTCGACGCCCATCTGTGGGGCCATAGGCCAGACGCCGACCTGGAGCATGATTTGAGGGATGTCCCAGAGTGCCCTCATCTCGACGATTTTATCGTCTTTGAGGCGGAAATACTCGTGGTAGCGCATGAAGATCGGGGTGCCGGTGGCAGGGATACCGAGCCAGGGGGACCGGAGCGTCCCCACGAAATTACCGCCGATGCCGACCCAGTCGCCGCTCGCTCCCGCGCCCCAGCGGGGACCAGACATGACGATGAAATCGAGCCGCCCGAGATCGGGAATGGCACGGAGAAGCGGCGCATAGACCCGCTCGAAAAGCTCGGCAGGCCCGATGACGTGATTGAACGGTTGGCCGAGGCGAATCACGGCATCGGGATCGAAGCATGTCTTCAATGCAGCCTGGATGGTAGATGCCCCGCCGGAGCGCAGTGCTGTACGAAGGGGTGCAATGGCGGCCTTGGTATGCTCGTGGACCGATGTCACCCTTTCACCGCCCCGGCGGTCAGGCCACTGACAATCTGGCGCTGGAAGAATATGATCAAGATGATCAGTGGCACGGTCGCGGACACCACGGCCGCGACGGCGAACATCACGTTGCCCTCAACCTGGGTCGAGCCAAGAAAGCTGGCAATCTTTGGGATCATCGTTTCGTTCTGTTCGCTGAGCAACATACGTGTCACGGTGAAATCATTATAGGCCAAAAGGAACGAAAAAAGGCCGGTGGTGATCACGCCGGGCCACATGACCGGGATGATCACGTTGCGGAAGGCTTGAAACCGGGTACAGCCGTCGACCATCGCGCTTTCATCCAGATCCTTGGGAATGTTGAGGAAAAAAGAATGCAGCATCCACAGCGTGAAGGGCTGGTTGATCGCCACCAGCACAATGATGGTTGTCGGCAGGATGCCCCAGACATTCCATTGAAAAAACGGCAACAGATAGCCAGAGACCAGTGTGATATGTGGCATGGCACGGAAGACGAGCGCGGCCATCAATATCCAAAAAGCGTATTTATAGCCCGAACGTGCGAGCGCATAGCCACCGAGGGTGCCGAAGGTCAGCGAGATGGTGACCGTGAAGAACACGACGAGCACCGTGTTGAGCACGGAGCGCCAAAACTCCTCTTGTATCCAGGCACCGTGATAGCCCGCGAGCGTGTAGGGCGAGCCGGTTTCGGCAATCGTCTGAACCCCGAAAATGGCATTTGTCCAGTCCGCTTTGGAGAAGAAGTCGCCCTGTACCTTGAACGACCCCCAGACCGTCCAGAAAAAGGGGAAGGACGCGATAATAATCCATACAAGAACGAACCCAACCGACAGGACTGAGAGCGGGGTAATCCGGAATTGCGCCTTGGCCGCCATCATCGCCCCCCTCTCACACGGCTTTGCGGTTGAAGTCGCGCCAGGTGCGGATCAGCACCGGCATCAACAGAAAGGACCGAGGTCGCCCCGGCCGAGCCGTAGAGCGGGTTCCCCGCCGCAAGCAAGTCGTTATAGATTATCCAGCTAAGTGAGCGGGCATGGGCCTCGGCCTGGAATGAAATGATCGGTTCGAAGACGCGGAAGTTGTCCATCAACTGGATTAACGTGATAAAGATCACCAGCGGCATCAGATGCGGTATGACGACATGAAGCATCCGCTGCCATTTGGTGGCCCCATCGACCTGGGCGGCCTCCATTGTGTCTTTGGGAACTGTTTGCAATCCGGCGTAGAATACAATGAAACTGAAGGGTAGCGACGACCAGATCCCGTAGACGATCAGCATGACCCAGTTAAGCGATGTGGTCGCTTTGAGGCTGAGATTGGGATCGTTGAAGATATTCTGCAACGTGGCACCCAGGACACCGTCTCCGTCCACCATCCAAAACAGGATCAAAGCCCCGACAAGCGGCGTTACAATCATGGGCAACAGCGAGATAAAGATGGTCGGACCTTTGAACAATCGTGGCAGATTGTTGACACCCAGGGCAATCGCGAGGCCAAGGATGAGGACGAAAGGCGTGACGACAAATGTGTAGGTCAGCGTGAAGGCCAAAGCCCAATACAATGGAAGGTTCAGTACGGCGGAAAAGAAATCGCCAATACTCTCGGTTGACCGCCACGCCACACCAATTTCGGCGAACGCAAGGTGTGCGCGATTCACATAGGTATCCAACCCGTTGAACCGGCCCAACGGCTGTTCATCCCATAGTGCTTTGGTGGCCTCATCATCGACCTTTGTGCTCTGTGTGCACCCGAACGGACCACAGTTTTCCGTGACCACCAGGACCTGTTCATGTCCGATATAAAGCGACTGGATCGCGACCGACACAATGGGTAGCGCGATAAACAGGATCATCGCAGATAGTGTCGGCAGGATAAACCAGAAGAAAGTGCGGTGTTTCATAGACCCGACCTCTGGCAGGAGAGCGGGCCCCCAAGATAAAGGAGGCCCCGAATGATATATTTACTGCAAAAAGCCGGCTTCTTTGGCCGAGGTGACATAAGCCGCCTCAATATCCGCCAGCGTTTGCTCAGCGGTTTCGCTGCCTTTCAGGAAGTCGGCGAGTTCCGCACTAGCCGCGTTATGCATAAGGTTGATGTACGGAATCATCGGATACGGCTTGGCACCGCCCTGTGCGGTTGCCGCGACACCCGCTGCTGCCGGACCGGGCCTGTACCCTTTCAAAAGCCAGATCGCGTCGTCATTATGCTCGGCAACCATTTCCGGGGTCATCGCACTGACAAGTGCGGCAAAGGTCGCCTCGGCCTCTTCGTCCGGGATGTTGGTTGCGATGGTTACGCCATCCCACCACAGCGTCGCGGCAGGAATCGAACCGCCACCGGCAGTCGGGGCTGAAACCAATATGGTGTTTTCGGTGACTTCCGCAGAAGATCCCTCGTCATCCAGGATCGCACCACCGCGCGAACCCCACATGATGCCGATTGCGGCCTGACCTGCCTCCCACAAACCCTGCGTTTCGTTTGAAGCGTGGCTCAGATAGTCGGGATGGGCGTATTCCGACAGCGATTTTATCGAATTTAGTGTCGCAACGCCGATTTCATTGTTGATGTTCGCCTCTGCAGATCCTGGCATGAACAGGTCACCGCCATGCGCAAAGAAAAACAGATTGAACAATTCGCCCATGTTCCAGCCGCTTGCGTTCATAACAATCGGATGTTCCATGATGCCTGCGGCACGAATTGCCGCGGCCGCGGCCACAACCTCGTCCACGGTTGCAGGGATGCCTTCAACACCGGCAGCTTGCAGAACATCGGTGCGCAGGAACAAATGTTGCGAGTTGGCCATGAAGGCGATGGCCATGATGTTGTCATCAATGGTGATCATCTGATTCGGCTGGAGCCCGGCACCATATTTTTTGACCAGATCGTTCAGCGGACGCACCAGGCCGTCATTCATCAGCTGGGTCAGGGTCGAATTGGCCACGACAACCGAAGTGTATTGCGCCGGGTCCGGCGTTTGCGCCTGGTTCATCATATCGCGCGTGTCCTCGCGCAGGGTGATTGTGAACTCGCTGGCCGCGGTGCCGCAATTTGCCCGGGCGGTGGCGGTGACGGCCTGGATCGCGGGAAAGTCGCTGCCGAGAATGCGGATCGACTGACCCGCCGGGCCGCAATCCGCCGCATAGGCTGCGGGGCCTATCAGGCCCGCCGTGGCACCCGCAATGACAAGTCTCTTCAGAAACATGTTTGTTCTCCCAGTTGTTGTTTTGGTCCACCTTGAATGTCAGGACCCGCATTGATTACGCCGCAAGTCAAGAACAGCCAAGTTAACGAGTCAAGAGACATCACCCCCGATCCGCGCACCGTTCCCTGCTTCGAAGAGGTGGCGGATGCCTTTGGGGACTTGAATCGACATCATGTCGCCGATGTCAGCCCGGTACGTTTTGTCGGCCTTGACAGATACCAGCGCACCGCCGATGCGTACACTGATCATCGTTGCGTCGCCAAGCAGTTCCATCGTGTAGATCGGTGCAGTGATCTGTCCGGTTTCAGCAATCGTCGCATCCTCGGCCCGAAAGCCCAGCGTGACAGGACCGTCGGGCAAATCCATACCTTCCAACCGGGTGTGTTCCGCTACAAAAGCGTCGTTCTTTACCTCGCCATTGATCAGGTTCATCGCGGGAGACCCGATGAAGCTCGCCACAAATGTGTTGGCAGGAGTGTCATAGATCTCGGTTGGGCTGCCAACCTGCTGCACCACGCCCTTTTCCATCACCACAACGCGGTCCGCCAGGGTCATTGCCTCGATCTGGTCGTGGGTCACATATACAGTTGTAACAGCCAGTTCATGGCTGAGATTTTTGATTTGTGCCCGCGTGCTGACCCGCAACTTGGCATCCAGGTTCGACAACGGCTCATCCATAAGAAACACTTGCGGCTCGCGAACAATCGCGCGCGCCAAGGCGGCGCGCTGCCTCTGCCCACCGGACAATGCGCCCGGTTTGCGATCCAAATATTCCGTCAGCTCGACCATGTCGGCCGCACGTCGCACCAACGCATCATGTTTGTCTTTTGGTACGTTGCGCATCCGGAGCGGAAACCGGATATTTTCGTAGATCGACATATTGGGGTAGAGCGCGTAGCCCTGAAAGACCATCGCCACGTCGCGGTCGCGGGCATCAACTTCGTTCATGACCTCGCCATCGACAACGATTTCGCCTTCTGACGGGTCTTCGAGCCCTGCGATCATCCGCATGGTGGTGGTTTTACCGCATCCGGACGGACCTAAGAGGACGAGGAATTCCTTGTCAGCAATATCGATATCTACATCCCGAACGCCCCAAACCGCGCCCCATCGTTTCTGGATTCCCCTGAGTTGGATTCTTGCCATTGCCTTTTACCCTTTGACGGCACCCATGGTGAGTCCGCGAGACAAATGTTTCTGGATTGCCACGACCACCAGGAAGACAGGCACAAAGGCCAGGAACGCGACTAGCGCAATCGCATTGTAGATGAGGCCGTCAGAACCGCCAGTGAAATTGGCGAGTGCGACCGACATCGTGTAGGCGTCTGGCGTTGACGCGATTAGCAAAGTGAAAAGGAATTCGTTGATGGCAA
>JACOMT010000163.1:836-3768 GCA_014623385.1 Paracoccaceae bacterium | reverse complement strand
CGGCGGTGATGATGCCTGGAAGGACGGCAGGTATGATGATTTCCCATAGAATTCTCAAGTCGCTTGCGCCATCGGTGCGAGCTGCATCCTCCAACTCCTTGGGAATGTCCGTCATGTAGGACCGAATGATCCAGGTCACGATTGACAGGTTGATCGCGGCATAGACCAGCATCAGTGCCCAGATTGTGTCCAGCAGACCGAGATTGCGGAATAGAAAGAAGATAGGGATGGCCACAATTGCCGGGGCCATCATGCGGGTCGAAAGAATGTAAAACCCGATGTCTTCCCGACCTCTATATTCATAACGCGAGAGCGAGTAGGCCGCAGGAATGGCAAGAACCAGGTCAATCATAACAGAACCGAAAATCGCTGCTACAGAATTGCGAAGGTACTTGGCCATCGGCCAGTCCGACCAAATCATGTGCCATGCGTCGAGTGACAAGGTAGGCACGTAAACTGGCTGTGCGGTGATAATTTCAGTTCTAGGGCGGAACCCAATGGATAGAAACCAAAGAACCGGCATTAGGCAGAACAGAGCCCAAGAACCTAGAATGAGGTAACGAATGTAGAGATTTTCACGCTTTGTGCGACGGACGGTGGCCATGTGTCACGCCTTCCCCGATTTGAAAGCGCGTTTCACAACAAGCTGCGCGACAACGATTGTGATGATCAGCATGATGACGGACGCAGCCGAGGCGTAGCCGAAGTTGAAGAACTTAAAGCCTGTCCGATAGATAAAGTAACTGATCGTCTCGGTGCCGAAGGCAGGACCGCCCTTCGTGACGATGAAGACATTGGCGAACATGGTCGTAATATCAATACCCCGGATGACCAATGCGATCACGATCACGGGGCGCATGAGCGGAAGGGATATGTTCCAGAAGATCTTTCCCCAAGTCGCGCCGTCCAGTCGGGCGGCTTCTTCGATTTCTTCATCCTGCCCCTGAAGCCCAGCAACAAAAATGATGAAAAGGAACGGTGTCCATTGCCATACATCGGTCAGGATGAGCAGGGCTCTACTACCCCAAATCGACGACTGAATGGCCAGATTGCTATCTATCAGGCCTATCCTGATGAGAATGTCAGAGAAAACCCGGGCATCGAGAAACATCAGCTTGTAGATAAAGGCCACCGCGGACGGCATGAATAGCATCGGGACCAAGAAAATGATCCGCCATCCGCGAACCCAGGGATCCCGGTATGCATAAAAGGCAAGCACAAGAGCGAAGACACATTGGAGCAAGAGGGAAATCGCGCCCATGAGTAATGTGTTCCAAAGCGCACCCCAAAACTGGTAGTCGCCCCAAAGCTTGGCATAGTTATCAAAACCTACAGGAGTCCAGGGGCCAAACTTGACCGCATAAAAACTCTGAAGAATCGCATATATGCCGGGATATAGCGTTATGCCCAGTAAATAGATCACCGCTGGAGCCACCAATAAATAGGGGAACCAGGCCCTGAGCCGTTTGCTTCTGCGTCGGAACGCTATTTTTGTCATCGCAGGGGCACCTTGCGCCGTAAACGCCCCCGGCAATGGTGAATCCTGCATCTTACCTGTCCCTTCCCGGAAGGTTATATGATTGTTTTATGAACAATTCCGGCCTGAGTTTGTGCCGGTTCTTCATCGTCTGCAATGGCGTTTTGCTTCCCGGGGCCGATTGGGGGAGCTGCCGGTTGCAAAGCCGGACATAGCGAAAGACCTCTACATAAGTGGCAAGGTTGCGGACAAACCGTCAACCCGGTATGGTCTTGGGAGGCGTTCACGGGTGGTTTGATGAACCTGTTTTTACGCGGTTCGTGCCGAACGCGGATCGGATCGCTGCAGACGACGCTCTGAGCAATGATTGACGCACTCATGGACTGGCAGTGGTGTTCGTCGACACGCAAGTGCGGGTTGAACGTACGGTTGGATTTCATGCTGTTTTGAGATCTCGATCTTTATACGCTCTTGTGCCCAATGAGACAACCCAATGCCATTTTTGCAACACGCTGGTGAAGGGCGGTGTCCACGATGATCTTCTGGCCGGGGGGTTGCCGTGTGTTGGGCCGCTGTGCGACGTATTCTTGTCATGCAGCTATTTGCGACCGCGCAGTTGCGCTTGGCTGTTTCCGGTGCATCAATCTCCGCATATGGTGGATCAGACCCCCTTAGGGGGATGAGAGGCAAGAGCTGCATCTCAGCCGCGGAATAGTCGCTGGAGCGAAATACTGACGCCGAACAGGCATGCGGCGACACAGACAATCGCGGGGCCTGTGGGCAGGTCCAGAAGATAGGACAGGTACAGCCCGCCCAGCACCGCGATACACCCGATGATGGCCGCGCCCACCGCCATTCGTTCCGGCGTGTGGGCCAGAGGGCGCGCGGCGGCAGCAGGGAGCACCAGCATGGATGAGATCAACAGAACCCCGACCACCTTGATCGCAACCGCGACAACCACGGCCAGAACCAGGCTCAGCACCGCATGCTCTTTCCTGTGGTCCACCCCGCCGGACCAGGCAAGGTCGGGGTTCAGTGTCGCCATCAGCAAAGGGGACCAACGCCAGGTCATCAGCCCCAGCACCACCGCCGCCCCCGCCCAGATAGTGGCCAGATCGGACCGGTTGACCGCCAGAATGTCGCCAAACAGAAACGCGTTCAAATCCAGCCGTACATCACCCAAAACAGACACGGCGACCAGGCCAAAGGCCAAAGCGCCATGGGCCATCACACCCAGCAGCGTATCGACGGCAAAACCACGCCCGCCCAGCAAAAACACCGCCCCCGCCATCATCACCGCAGCCAGCAAAACGGCGGGGGTCACCGCAATACCCAGCGCCAGTGCCAGCGCCACGCCCAATATCGCCGCGTGTGCCGACGCCTCGCCAAAATAGGCCATTCGCCGCCAGACAACGAAACAACCCAGAGGTGCCGACGCCAACGCCACACCCAGCC
>JACOMT010000163.1:0-656 GCA_014623385.1 Paracoccaceae bacterium | reverse complement strand
ATCACCACATGCAAATCATGGCTAACCATCACAACGGCGCATCCCAGGCCGCGACGCACGGCCTCGATCTGTTGGTAAAATGTCGCGGTTGCAGACGGGTCCAGGCTTTGGGTCGCCTCATCCAGCAGCAACAGATGCGGCCCGCTCAACAGAGCCCGTGCCAGCAGGACCCGCTGAAACTGACCACCTGACAACTGCACCATCTGGCGGCGGCCCAGAGCGGGCACGCCCGCCTGGTCCAGTGCCGCAGCGGCGGTCCGGCGCGACACCCGGCGCGGCAGGTTCAAAAACCGGGTTACGGTCAGGGGCAGTGACCCGTCTATGGCCAATCTTTGGGGCACGTAACCGATGCGCAACCCCGGCTGTTGCGTCACACACCCCTCGGTTGGCACCAAGGCACCGATCAAGGCCCGCAACAGGCTGGATTTGCCCGATCCGTTCGGGCCGACAATCGTGATGATCTCACCGGGGTCCACGGCCAGCGACACATCCTGCAAAACCGTGCGACCACCATACCCCAGTGTGATGCGGTCCGCCACAACCAGGGCGTTTGTCATACGGCGGTGTCCTGACATTCGGGGCACAGGCCTTCCGCCTCCACGACCACGCGCTCGATCCTGAAACCGGCGGTGCTGGCCGAACCGACCAGGCAACCG
>JACOMT010000162.1 GCA_014623385.1 Paracoccaceae bacterium | reverse complement strand
GAGGAAAGTTTCATCGACAAGGCCCACTCGAGCACCTGCGAAACACAACAACTGCGAATCAGGCCGGGAACCCCCGGGGTTCGATACCATGGTCGAAGGGGCGAACACGCAGGCGCATATTGGCCGACAAGGCTTGTGCCAGCAAGGCCCCCTGCGTGGGTCGCCACCGTGACGGGATCGTGCGAACAGCCGCCCGTCACCCTCCCCTGCGGGCTTCAGAAAAACGCGGGGCAGGCGGACCTCCAAACACCACTTGAGGGATTGAGCAATGCCTATGCCACGATGCAGCACCGCCCGACAGTTCGTGCTGGTCAAAACAAAACGCCCAGCTGGTGCTGGTGGCAATCAGGCAGAACCTGCGGGGGGCCGCAAACAGGATCACCCGCAACCGACAAACACCGGCAATCAAATAATCAGACCACCAAAACCGCTTTGCCCGCTGTAAGACCATCGGACCGGACAGAATAGCTAAATCAAAGCTTCCGCCGAACATCACGCTGTCACGCAGAAGTCTTTCTATTGCCTATTCAATTAGCGCAATTTCCTGAATTTGGCACCATATACTTGCCATTCGCCGCACTTTGGCCTATAGACTGCGCTGTCGATAAGATGAAAAGCTACAGCAGTATGAGCTGAGCAGGGCCGGACTTCCGGCCCTGCTTGTTTTATGTAGTGTGGCCGCGCATCATCGGACCAATGAATCCCCAAGACCGGCGGAGACAACCGCTCGGCCCGCGAAAACGATTGTGAAGGAAACCGAGACCCAAATGGCTCAAAATGCATCGATGGAGGAATTTGAAGCCCTCCTGAACGAAAGCTTCGAAATAGATACGCCCGACGAAGGGGCGGTTGTTAAAGGCAAAGTCATCGCGATTGAAGCAGGACAAGCCATCATTGACGTCGGCTATAAAATGGAAGGCCGTGTCGAACTCAAGGAATTTGCAGAACCCGGCGAAGCACCCAAAGTGGAAGTAGGTGACGAGGTCGAGGTGTATCTGCGTCAGGTTGAAAACGCCCGTGGTGAGGCCGTAATCAGCCGAGAAATGGCCCGCCGTGAAGAGGCTTGGGATCTTCTGGAAAAAGCGTTTGCCGACCATGCCCGTGTCGAGGGCGCGATCTTTGGCCGGGTCAAAGGCGGCTTTACCGTCGATCTGGGGGGGGCAGTGGCATTTTTACCCGGTTCGCAAGTCGATGTTCGCCCTGTCCGTGACATTGGTCCAGTGATGGGTCTGAAACAGCCGTTCCAGATCTTGAAAATGGACCGCTACCGGGGCAATATCGTCGTGTCACGCCGCGCGATTCTGGAAGAAAGCCGCGCCGAACAGCGTGCCGAGGTTATCGGAAACCTGGTCGAGGGTCAGACGGTGGACGGTGTGGTCAAGAACATCACTAACATCACTGAATACGGGGCCTTTGTGGACCTGGGCGGTGTGGACGGTCTGTTGCACGTCACAGATATGGCATGGCACCGTGTGAACCACCCATCCGAAATTCTGACCATTGGCGAAACCGTCAAGGTTCAGGTGATCAAGATCAACAAAAGTGCTTATCGAATCAGCCTGGGTATGAAGCAACTTATGGAAGATCCTTGGGATCTGGTTGCAGCCAAATACCCGCTGGGATCGGTGCATCAGGGCCGCGTCACTAACATCACCGATTATGGTGCTTTCGTGGAACTGGAACCGGGCGTCGAAGGTCTAGTACACGTATCGGAAATGTCTTGGACTAGGAAAAATGTTCATCCGGGCAAGATCGTATCGACGAGCCAGGAAGTCAAAGTCATGATTCTGGAGATCGACGGCGAAAAACGTCGCGTTTCGTTGGGACTGAAACAGACCATGCGCAACCCTTGGGAAGTCTTCGCAGAAGATCACCCGGAGGGTACGCAGGTCGAAGGCAAGGTCAAGAACATCACCGAATTCGGCCTGTTCATTGGTCTACAGGGCGATATCGATGGCATGGTGCACCTCAGCGATCTGAGCTGGAACGAGCGCGGCGAGGATGTCATCCAGAACTACCGCAAGGGCGATATGGTTCATGCCGTTGTGTCCGAGGTGGATGTGGATAAGGAACGCATCTCTTTGTCGATCAAAGCGTTAGGCGGTGACAAATTCGCCGCAGCAACCGGCACCGTGAAACGTGGCTCTGTCATCACTGTCGAGGTTACCATGATCGAAGACGGAGGTATTGAGGTCGAATACGAAGGCGTGAAATCCTTCATCCGCCGGTCTGACCTGTCGCGCGACCGCGCGGAACAGCACCCCGGACGGTTCAGCATTGGCGACAAGGTGGACGTGCGTGTCACCAATATCGATGCCAAAACCCGCCGCATGGGTCTGTCGATCAAGGCTCGCGAAATCGCTGAAGAGCGTGAAGCGGTAGAACAATTCGGTTCATCTGACAGCGGTGCATCGCTGGGCGATATTCTGGGTGCTGCATTGAAAGGTGGTGATTGATCCAGGGCGATCAACTGAAATAGAACGGCTTGGCCCCTCACACCCGGTGCGGGGCCTTTTTCGTTCTGAATCAACCAGTTCACCACATCTGCACAATCGCCTATCAGGACTGATCCGGCTGCGTAGAGTATTCGGCGACCGATTTACCTGTGAAACCGCCGCGATTTCATTCGATACCTCAAAGTTAAGGTTTCAGAAATTGACGTTTGTTCCTATAGTGTTGGGCACGCGGACGCAGGTCGGGATGGGAGGACGTTGTTAATGATCCGGTCAGAATTGATACAAAGGGTTGCCGATGAAAACCCACATCTATACCAGCGCGATGCTGAGCGTATCGTAAATACCGTATTTGATGAGGTCACCGGTGCCATGGCGCGTGGGGACAGGGTTGAATTGCGCGGATTTGGCGCTTTTTTTGTGAAAAAGCGTGATTCCCGCACAGGTCGTAACCCGCGCACCGGCGAAACGGTTGAAGTCGAAGAAAAATATGTACCCTTTTTCAGAACTGGTAAGCTACTGCGTGACCGGCTGAACGGAAAGGGAGATTGATGCGCTACATCAAATACGCCGTTCTTGCGGCGATTGTGATCCTGCTGGTATCGTTTTCGATTGCCAACAGGCAGATTGTGACGCTGCAACTGGTCCACGGCGATCTTGAAGGGCTGGTTCGCTTTAACTACTCAATTACCTTGCCGCTGTTTCTGGTTCTTTTGGGCGGCGTTGCCATTGGTCTTTTTGTCGGGTTCATCCTGGAATGGCTGCGCGAACATCGCCACCGCCGGGATGCCAGTGTGTGCCGTCGTGAAGCCCGCCGGTTGGCGCGTGAAGTTGCCAGGCTGAAAACCGAAAAGCACGAAGGCAAGGATGAGGTTTTGGCCATTCTGGAAGGGGCGCGCTGAACCGCCGATGCCGTCGGATATTTCTGTCAAAATCTGCGGGCTGACCCGACCTGACCATGTCGCTGCGGCCGCGTCGGCCGGGGCGGACTATGTCGGCTTTGTCTTTTTCGACAAATCACCCCGCAATCTGGGGCTGGTCGAGGCTGGAGAACTGGCGCGTCAAACACCGGCAGGCATGTGCAAGGTGGCGTTGACAGTCGATGCCGAGGATGCCATGCTGGACGTGCTGTTGGCCGAGGTGCTGATCGATATGCTGCAATTGCACGGGTCTGAAACACCCGAACGAGTCGCGGCGGTCAAGGCACGGTACGGATTGCCGGTGATGAAAGCAATTGGGGTCGCGACCGAAGACGATCTGCCAAAGCTTGCGCAATATGCACTGGTGGCGGACCAGCTGCTGGTCGACGCCAAACCCCCGAAGGGCACGAAACTGCCGGGCGGTAATGGTGTGGTGTTCGATTGGCAACTGATTGCCGATCACCCCTGGACCACGCCTTGGATGCTGGCGGGCGGGTTGACCACCGATACGGTTGGCAATGCGATTGCACAGACTAGAACGCGCCAGGTGGATGTCAGTTCCGGCGTTGAGGCATCGCCGGGGGCCAAGGACCCCGCCAAAATTGCCGAGTTTGTTCGGGCTGCACGGACCTAATCATAGGATCAATTCAGTCCCAGACATTTTACGCGCCTGACCAAGCTTGACGGGGACTGGGTGTGTCAAAGGAGGTTTGTAATGGCAGACGATCTTTTCAATTCGTTCATGGTGGGCCCGGATGAACGTGGGCGGTTCGGACAGTTTGGCGGACGGTTTGTCAGCGAAACGCTGATGCCGTTGATCCTGCTGTTGGAAGATGAATACGAAAAGGCCAAGACAGATCAAGGTTTTTGGGATGAGATGGCGGATCTTTGGACCCATTATGTCGGTCGGCCATCGCCTCTGTATTTCGCGGAACGGTTGACCGATCATCTGGGTGGGGCCAGGATTTATTTCAAACGGGATGAGCTGAACCACACCGGCGCACATAAGATTAACAACGTGCTGGGCCAAATCATTCTGGCGCGCCGCATGGGCAAAACCCGGATAATTGCGGAAACCGGGGCTGGACAACACGGGGTGGCGACCGCCACGGTTTGCGCGAAGTTCGGGTTGAAATGTGTTATCTACATGGGTGCGCATGACGTGGAACGACAGGCCCCGAACGTGTTCCGGATGCGCCTTCTGGGGGCAGAAGTTATCCCGGTGACCAGTGGTCGTGGCACGTTAAAGGATGCGATGAATGACGCATTGCGCGATTGGGTGACCAATGTGCGCGACACTTTCTACTGCATCGGGACCGTGGCGGGTCCGCACCCCTATCCGGCGATGGTGCGCGATTTCCAGTCAATCATCGGCAAGGAAACCAAAGAGCAGATGCAAAAAGCCGAAGGCCGGTTGCCTGACACGATCATTGCTGCAATCGGCGGTGGGTCAAACGCTATGGGCCTGTTTTTTCCGTTTCTGGATGATGTGGATGTGTCGGTTATCGGGGTCGAGGCCGGCGGAAAAGGTGTGAACGAGAAAATGCAACACTGTGCTTCCTTGACGGGCGGTCGCCCGGGCGTTCTGCACGGCAACCGGACCTATCTGTTGCAGAACGAGGACGGCCAGATCCTGGAGGGCTATTCAATCTCGGCGGGTCTTGATTATCCCGGCATTGGGCCGGAACATTCCTGGCTGCACGATGTGGGCCGCGCACAGTATGTGTCGGTCACTGATGCCGAGGCGCTAGAGGCGTTCCAACTGTGTTGCACGACCGAAGGGATCATTCCCGCACTGGAACCGTCGCATGCATTGGCCCACGTCATGAAAATCGCGCCGGACCTGCCGTCAGATCACATCATCTGCACGAACATGTGCGGGCGTGGGGACAAAGACATCTTCACCGTAGCGCAGCTTATGGACTTTGATATGAGCGGACCAGAGAGCCGAAATGTCAAGTAAGGCTGTTTGGTGTGCGTGAGGTCCCTGGAATAAAAACACCGACAGAACCAATCTAGATTTTCATTCGTTGTGCGAGTGTACAATTTTGTTGTGTGTCCGCAACAGGTAAAATCCGCCGCAGAAATATGGCTTGAACGAATCCGGCGCTGAGCAGATACTGGATTCCCGGTGCTTTTGGGTTGGGACCTTGCGGTCAGAGGTGATCGATCACTCTGCCGTTCCGGTATGTCAGGACTTATTCCAGAACCTGGACGTGGTTCAGATACACGCGATGTGTAGCTCATCAAGTAGAGCATCGGACTGCAAATCTGAGTGGAGCGGGTTTGACCCCCTCTCCTGAGCACCAACAGATCACGCCGCTGGTTTCCCCTGTCATTTTGAATTGACCACCACATTATTGGTGCCGAACGTGCGCCCGCGTCAGCCTATTTCCTACATGATTCTGCAAAAATACCTGTGCATAATTGAAGGATTGCGGATAAACTATCAACTTGGTATGCTGACGGGAAGCGTTCAGGGGTGGTTTTATGCACCTGTTTTGGCGCGGTTCATGTAAAACGTGGTTCGAATCGGCAAAGATGATGTTCTGGGCAAGATTGACGCACCAGTGGATTGGTGGTGTTCGCCGACACGCAGGCGTGCGTTGGGTGTGCCGGGATCGGGCACTCAGGGTTATGATCTCTTGGTCCGCTTCAAGTATCTGCTGATCAGGCAGTGGCACCCCGAAGATGGGGCGCGGGCACACTCAACTGCGGTTGGATTTCATGCTGTGTTGTGGCCCCAGCCTCTTTGCAGCTGTGCCCGATGAGACGACCCATTGCCGGTTTCGCAACCCACAATGAACTTCTCGGTCGGGTTT
>JACOMT010000161.1 GCA_014623385.1 Paracoccaceae bacterium | reverse complement strand
ATATTGACGCACCGCAAAACCGGGCCACAGAGGAGGCCTCCGACAATCCAGGCGTGCATTCCAGTGCCGACACGCAAGCGCGGCGGGTCAGGAACGGCGCGAAGCGTATGCCGGGCGACAAAGATGACATCCAGGCGGCTTTACCCGCCCGGACGAGGCCCGGATGACGAAGTCTTCATCGACAAGGTCCACACGGGCACCTGCCAACCGGGACGCCCTGCGTGGTCGCCACCGTGACGGGATCATGCGAACGGTTGCTCGTCATCGACCCCTGCGGACTTCAGAAAAACGCGGGGGCAGGCGGATCTCCAACCGCCGCTTGAGGGATTGCGCAATGCCTATGCAACGATGCAGCACTGCCCGATAGTTCGGGCTGGCCAAAACAAGACGCCCGACTGGCGATGGCGGCAATCGAACAGAACCTGCCCCGCAAACACCGGCAATCGCGTAACCAGACCGCCCAAACCGCTTTGCCTGCTGTAAGGTCAGGTAAAGCCAGCGGACCGGACAGAATGGCCAAAAATCAACGCTTCCGCCGAACATCACGCGCTCACGCAGAGGTCTTTGGATTTTTCATGCAAACAGACATTGGTCACACGTAGCGTGTCCACCTTGACCCGAAAGGCGATGCCGCTTGCCGGATTGTCATCGGTATAATGCGTTTTGTTGGTGGGGATGGGCGCATCCGCCATGGTTCCCCTGCCATCGCTTGCAGCGAGTCGCGCGGTTTCCGCAGCCCGACACAGGATAAATCAGGATAAATATCGACATGTCCGTGGAATGGGCATGGTCTGAACCCTTTGGATCTGTTACAGATCGCTGTTATAAGCCACCGGTCGGTAAAGCCCAACGCCTTTTTGTGATACCTTTTTTGGCAGGGATTCCACAAATTTCCAGAAATTTCTGGAATCATCCGCCCCATGCGCCACCTGGGCCAGTTCCGCATCCAGGGGGCAGGCACAATGCGAACGGGCGAAAAGGTTATCTGGTAACTGTGCATCCTTTTGGCTGAAGCCGGATTAACAAAAGCGGCTGTTTGACGCAAGCTTATCCCTTTATCTGCGGCCCGTTATATGATGTCCTAGCATCGACGAGGATAACCGGTGGCGACCGTGCGCCCTGCACACGCCCCATAGGAAATAGACGCGATCAATTGATCAGGACATGACATGAAAAACGCATTGATGCTTTCAGGGCTGATGGCCGCCCTGCCCGTGCTGCCTGCAGCAGCACAGCAAAATCTTGAAGTGATCGGCAAGCCGGTTCCCGGCGGTGCAGGGTTTCAGCCAGCGGCGACAGAACTGGCACGGGACCTGCGAGGGCTTGATGACCTGCTGTTGATCATTATCACTTTGATCGTGCTGTTTGTTCTCGGCCTGATTGGCTGGGTGATTTATCGTTACAACAAGCACAGCAATCCGAACGCGGCTTCGTTTACCCACAATTCGCCGGTAGAGGTTGCCTGGACCGTGACTCCGATTCTCATTCTGGTCCTTATCGGTGCCTTTTCGCTGCCGGTTCTGTTCAAACAACAGGAAATCCCCGAGGCGGACATCACCATCAAGGTCACCGGTTACCAGTGGTACTGGGGCTATGAATATGTCGATCACGAGTTCGAATTCGAGGCCTTTATGTTGGGGCGCGAGGCTTTGGAAGCCGCAGGGTACAATCAGGACGAATATCTCCTGGCCACAGATGAGGCAGTTGTGATCCCGTCGGGTAAAACCATTGTCATGCAGGTGACCGGTGCCGATGTGGTTCACAGCTGGACCATCCCGTCCTTTGGCGTGAAGCAGGATGCCGTGCCGGGCCGTCTGGCAGAACTGTGGTTCAAAGTCGACGAAGGCAAAGAAGGCATTTACTTTGGTCAATGCTCAGAGCTTTGCGGTAAGGACCACGCCTATATGCCGATCACTGCCAAAGTGGTCTCCCAAGAAGAATACGAAACCTGGCTGGACGGTGCGATTGAGCGATATGCTGGCAAGCCGCGCAAAATCCAGGTTGCCTCGAACTAACCCGGTCTAAACGGCGGGGTGGTCACCAAAACCGTCCCGATGACAAACCAGCCACCAGCCAGTAACCAGGCAAGCCATGAGCGACGTCAGCTATAATCAGGTCCCGGCACAAACCGGTGAAGCCGGTTTTGGCGATTATTTCGCTCTTCTGAAACCGCGCGTGATGACGCTGGTGGTTTTTACCGCGCTGGTGGGTCTGTTGGCAGCCCCTGTTCCGGTTCATCCCATGATCGCCTTTTCGGCGATTTTGTTTATCGCCGTTGGCGGTGGCGCATCCGGTGCGCTGAACATGTGGTGGGATGCCGATATTGACGAGCTGATGAAACGCACCCGCCGACGCCCGATCCCGTCGGGCAAAGTAACCGGAGATGAGGCGTTTGGCATAGGCATCACATTGGCCAGCATGTCGGTCGTGATGCTGTGGCTGGCAACCAATTGGATGGCTGCCGCGATGCTTGTCCTTACGATATTTGTCTACATCGTGATTTATTCAATGTGGCTGAAACGCACGACACCCCACAACATCGTGATTGGCGGGGCTGCGGGTGCCTTTCCTCCGGTGATCGGCTGGCTGGCGGCGACTGGCACGATGGCCATGGAGCCCTGGCTGATGTTCGCACTTATTTTTATGTGGACACCACCGCATTTCTGGGCTCTGGCGCTGTTTACGCGTTCGGAATATAATCATGCGGGCGTGCCAATGCTGACGGTGACACATGGGTGCCGGGCGACGCGGGGACATATCCTGGTCTATACTGTTCTACTGGCTGCATTGGCGATTGGCACCGCCTTCACCTCCATTGGTGGATGGGTTTATCTGGTGGCGGCTCTGGTGATGAATGGTTTGCTATTGGCTGGTGCTCTGCGCATCTGGCGGCGTGATGAAATGATTTGCGAGACGGACAATTTTGTTGCTGAACGCCGCTTTTTCCGGTTGTCCCTGATCTATCTGGCCGTGCATTTCAGCGCAATTTTGATTGAGACGTTGCTGAACCCTTATGGTTTGGGGAATTGGGGATGAGCTTTCGCACCTTGCATGACCTGCATCGACGCCGATTTGGGCGCAATTTGGGCGTCGCACTGATCCTGTCATTTTTCATCCTTGTTGTGTTTGGGTTAACCGTTGTGAAGGTAACCAGCGGTGATTTCGAACCGCCAAGAAGCGAAACATTGAACTGATGGCGATGTCCGGTCAGGTAAAGACAGTGCTGCAAACGCTGGGCGTAGTGCTGCTGATGGGTGGGCTCGCCTGGGTATCGGTACCGTTTTACGACTGGTTCTGCCGTGTGAGCGGATTTGGCGGTGTCACCGGTGTTGCTGAAACCGGGCCTGACGAAATCCTTGACCAGAAGATCAAGGTTCGCTTTGACGCATCGCTGGACCGGGATATGCCCTGGCAGTTCAAACCGCTTCAGCGCGAAATGGAATTGCGGATCGGGGAAACTGGTCTTGCTTTTTACGAGGCATATAATCCGACCGACCGACCCGTCGCCGGATCGGCATCCTATAATGTTGTGCCGTATGAGGCGGGCGGGTTTTTCGACAAAATCCGTTGTTTCTGTTTCGAGGAACAGGTGCTGGAACCCGGCGAGCGTGTTCAGATGCCGGTAACCTTTTACGTCGACCCTGAAATTGTCACCGACCGTGACGCAAAATACGTGCACACAGTCACGCTGTCGTACACGTTTCACAAAATTGACTTGCCCGAGGACTATGAGAACTACGTGGTCCTTGAAACAAACCTGAACGAGACACAGACCGAATAGGTGAGGGACAGACCATGGTATACGCAAAAAACCACGACTATCACATTCTCTCCCCGTCCATCTGGCCGCTGATCGGGGCAATTGGCGTTTTTGCAATGCTGTTTGGCGCTGTGCTTTGGATGCACCAAATCACGCCGTTCCTTTTCTGGATGGGGATGGTTGCCGTTTTGTACACCATGTTCGCGTGGTGGTCGGACACGATCACGGAAAACAGGACTGGTGATCACACCCCGGTGGTTCGGATCGGCCTGAGATACGGTTTTATCCTGTTCATCATGTCCGAGGTGATGTTCTTTGTCGCGTGGTTTTGGTCGTTCTTCAAACACGCCATGTACCCGATGGAATATTACGCGGGGTCGGTTTATGATGCCCCGCATATCCACGCCGTGAACGCCTTTGAACTGCCGCTGATCAACACGCTGGTTCTGCTGCTGTCTGGCTGTGCGGTGACTTGGGCGCACCACGCACTGGTGCACGAAAACGACCGCAAGGCATTGGTCCAGGGTCTGGCTGTTGGCATTGCGCTGGGCGTCTTTTTTACCGCGCTGCAGGCCTATGAATATGCCGAATTACTGGCGCACGAAGGCTGGGAATTTGGCGGGGACGAGTATTACTCGAACTTCTTCATGGCCACCGGTTTTCACGGCTTTCATGTGATCATCGGGACGATCTTTCTGACCGTATGTCTGATTCGGTCGATGAAGGGTGACTTTACGCCTGAAAACCATGTCGGGTTTGAAATGGCCGCCTGGTACTGGCATTTTGTCGACGTTGTCTGGCTGTTCCTCTTCTTTGCCGTCTACATGTGGGGTGCACCGCACTAATCGGGAACCGGAGGTTCGGATGATCCAGGATAACGGATGATGTCGCCCGTGCTCGACACACACGCAACATGGACCACGATCTCGGCCGACATGCCGACCCTGGTCGGGTCAATGTCGAGCCAGTGATTCCACCGACGCGTCCGGCAACCACCCTCGATCAACGGATATGCGAGAAGCGACGCGGGCCTTTACATCGGGCCGACAAGCTGTCAATGGCGCGCCCGG